>NZ_BACZ01000059.1 GCF_000333375.1 Curtobacterium sp. B18 | reverse complement strand
CGACGAAGCAGGCCCGCGGCTGACCACGAAGGCGTCCCCGCACCGGCCTCGTGGGCCGCGGGATCGAGGAGGCGACGTGATCGCCTGCGAGGATGGCGGACATGGGTGAACGTCCGGACCACGGGATCGATGAAGTCCTCGCCGCGTCGCGCGGCCTGCTCGGCGTCGTCGCGCGGTCGCTCGCGCCGGCGCTCGAGTCGGTCACGGTCCCGCAGTTCCGGTTGATCGTGCTCGTCGTCAGCCTCGGGCCGACGCGTGCCGGCGTCCTGGCGGACCGGCTGGCGGTCGGACCGTCGACCCTCACGCGGAACGTCGACCGTCTGGTGGCCGGCGGGTGGGTCGAACGCCGGGCGTCGTCGGACAACCGCCGCGAGGTCCTGGTGGCGCCGACGGAGCGCGGGCGTGCACTGGTGGCCGAGGTCACGGATCGTCGCCGCCGGGAGCTCGAGGAGATCATCGAGCGGGTGCCGGTCGCGGACCGCGCGGTCGTGACCGCCGGGATGGCGGCGCTCCGTCGGGCGATGGGGGAACCGTCACCCGAGGAGGTCTCCGCCTTCGGGGGGTGACTCCGGTTCGTTGTACGCGTACAATCGTTGTGCCCGTACAACTCAGGAGGACCGTGCCCGACGCCGCCCAGACCATCCGTCCCCACCTCGTGACCGCCGGCACCCGCTTCGGTGGTGCCGCCGTCCGGCTGGCGCTCCCGGCACTGCTCATCGGCCTCGGGGCCGGCGGCGCGGCGGTCGTCTTCCGCTGGCTGATCGAGCACGCCACGTGGGTGTTCAGCGGCCACGCGGACTACTCTGCGACCGACGGGCACCCGGCCAACCCCTGGGTGCCGTGGCTCGGGGCCGGTTTCGTGGTGCTCGCCCCGGCGGTCGGCGGGCTGCTGTACGGGCCGCTCATCCAGCGGTTCGCGCGGGAGGCGCGGGGCCACGGCGTTCCCGAGGTGATGTACGCGGTCGCCCGGAACGGCGGTCGGATCCGGGGCAGCGTCGCCGTGGTGAAGGCCCTCGCGAGTGCGGTCTGCATCGGCGCGGGCGGTTCGGTGGGCCGCGAGGGGCCGATCATCCAGATCGGCGCCGCCCTGGGCTCGACGATCGGTCGGTGGGCCCGGATGCCGGAAGTGCGCCTGAAGACCCTCGTCGCGTGCGGCGCGGCCGGCGGGATCTCGGCGACCTTCAACGCCCCCGTCGCCGGCATCTTCTTCGCGCTCGAACTGCTGCTGCGGGACTTCACCCCGACCTCGTTCGGCGCGGTCGCGATCGCGAGCGTCACCGCGGCGCTCGTCGGCCGCGCCGTCTTCGGCGACGCGGCCTTCCTGCACCTGCCGTCCATCGGGTCGATCACGCCGCCCGA
>NZ_BACZ01000060.1 GCF_000333375.1 Curtobacterium sp. B18 | reverse complement strand
GGCGCGGCCTTCAGCACTTCCATGGCGCCGAGACAGGCCTGGCAGTGATAGGCGTAGTGCTCCTGCTTCAGCGCGCGCTTCTGATCCTCCTCCTCGAGCG
>NZ_BACZ01000061.1 GCF_000333375.1 Curtobacterium sp. B18 | reverse complement strand
CCGACGTCGCCGGGTGGACGCCGTGGGGCGCCGCGTGGGCGGTCCCGGCCGACGTCGTGAGCGGACGCGTGGGCGAGGGGATCGTCAAGCTCCTCATCGCGGTCGTCGTCGTCGCACTACTCGGACTCGCCTGGTGGGCGCTGGTGGGACGGGCGCTCGAGACGGTCGACGGCCGGGCTCGTCGGCGTAGCGCTGCAGGGTGGTCTCGGTGACCGCTCCGATG
>NZ_BACZ01000062.1 GCF_000333375.1 Curtobacterium sp. B18 | reverse complement strand
ACGAACCGTGGGTGACCGACATTCCGCACTCCGCGCACGGCCGCTGGCCACCCGCCCCCCCAGTTCGGGGGGCACTCAGTGTCGGGGCAACGTGTCCTCGACGTCGCCGTCGTCGGGGGCCGCGTCCACCTGCAGCACGACGACGGTGACGTTGTCACGACCGCCCGCGACGACCGCGTCGCCGACGAGTCGTTCGGCGAGGTCCTGTGCCGCCGGCACGCGTGCAGCGATCCGGGCGATGCCCGCGTCGCCGAGCTCCTTGGTGAGCCCGTCCGAGCAGACGATGTACCGGTCCCCCGCACGGAGCGGCAGGGTCCACCAGTCCGGCTCCGGCGGCTCGCCGAAGCCCACGGCCCGGGTGATGACGTTGCTGTCCGGGTGGCGTTCGGCGTCCTCGGCGCGGAGCAGACCGGCGTCGACCATCTCCTGGACGACCGAGTGGTCGACGGTGACGCGTCGGAGCACCCCGCCCTCGATGCGGTAGGTGCGCGAGTCGCCGACGTTGAAGACCAGCGCGGCGGGCTGTCCCTGGGCCGCGACGAGCGCGATGCCGGTCACGGTCGTCCCGGCGCCGATGGCGTTGCCGCCGGCGGCCCGCTCGATGTCGGCGGTGGCGAGCAGGAGCGCTCGCTGGATCGACTGCCGCGTCGTGAACGGGCTCTCCGTCGCCTGTTCGAGCCGACGGACCACGGCATCGCTCGCACGGTCGCCGGCGAGGTGGCCGCCCATGCCGTCGGCGACCACGAAGAAGGGGGCGCCGACGATGTAGCTGTCCTCGTTGTGGTCACGACGTCGACCGACGTCGGTCGCCGCTCCCCACGAGAGCGTCAGGGTGGCGCCGTCGGCACCGGGGACGTCGATGGCGTGCGCAGTCGCTGCTCGGCCGAGTTCGGTCACGTTTCAGGATCGCTCTCTGGGGGTTCGGGGCGTGCCGGCGGGTGGGTCGGTCGGCCACGTGGGAAGGGGTGGGAGGTCCCTCGACGACGGTGCGACCCGCAGGTGTGGCGAGAGGACCTCGATCACGTTGCCGTCACCGATCTCGACAACCGTACCCGTCAGCACGACGTTCGACGCACCCGACGGCATCCGGAACGGTGCCGAGCCGGCGGGCCGGACGACGGTGCCGTTGGTGGAGCGGAGGTCGTCGACCACGGCCGCCTCGCCCTCGGCGTGCAGGAGCACGTGTGAGGACGACACCTGGCCGCTCGGCGACGGGACGGACACCAGTTCCGGCGTCGGGCCGCGCAGGATCCGCGGCAGCGCGGGCCGTCGGCCCACGATCACCGGGTGGTCGAGTCGGATGACGCGGCCGCCGATCCGCACGGACGGCACCCTGGTCGAGGGTCCGGGACGCTCGGACGGGAGGCGCGGGTCGCCCTGGGCGGGCACGCCGGCTTGGTCGCCCGGTTGCGTCCGGCCGCCCACCACGGTGTCGTCGACCGCGTCGTCCGCCGGGCGCGGCGCCCGACCGGGTCGCACCAGGGTGTCGTCGGCCTGGTCCGTCCGCGCTGCGTCGGACGCTCCCGGCGCGGCGGGCACCGACCGCACCGCACGGATCACCGTGTCGTCGACGTCATCGGACGACGGCGGCGAGGCGTTCGTGCCCGGGATCGGCGGCACCGGGCGGATCACCGTGTCCCCGAACGGATCGTGCGCCGGGTCCGGCACGCTCGGCACGCCCGGGAGGGGCGGGACCGGACGGATCACCGTGTCCCCGAGTGCATCGTCGAGGCGATCGACGGAGTGCTCCGTACGGGGTCGACGGACGACGGTGTCGTCGATGTCGTCGTCGCGCACCCGAGCCCTCCAAGCGTGGTCGAGACAACCGTAGACGATCCTGTCCGCCGTCCGTCATCCGCGGTCCCACGCGGGCCCGCTCCGTGCCCGCACCGACCGGAGCACGAGTGCCGCCAGGGGGTCGTCCGCCCGGGTGTCGAGCGCGTGCTGCGCACGGGTCTGTGCCCGAGCGGTCGACCCGAGCGCCCAGGAGCACCACGCCGCCACCGCCAACGCCCCGGCGGCACCGGCGGCCGAGTCGGCACCGGCGTCGTCGGCGCGCCAGAGCCGCCACGCGTCGGCGCACCGGTCTCCGGCGGTCCGGAGTCGACCGCTCTCCGGAGCGGGCCCGAACCCGCGGAGCGCCGGTGGCGTCAGGTCGTGGAAGGGGTCGAACGGCCGTGCCGCGCGCGGGTCGACCGGGGACCGTTCGGCCAGGAACCGGATCACCCCGAGCCGGGTCGACAGGGCGGCGCAGGCCGTGACGATCGCGATGGACCCGGCGCGTGACGTCGGCGTGTCCGGCGGCGCGACGAGCGCCGCGCAGGCGGCGGGGAGGGTGACGGCGGCCGCGATCTCGCGCGGGTAGCGCACTGCGGCATCGGGACGGCTTCGTGTCGTGACGGGGATCATGCACGTCATCGAAACGCATGCCGCGCCTCCAGGCCCCGTGATCGGGAGCACCTGTGGAACGGGAACCGCCCCACCCGTGCTGTGGAGGACGAGTGGGGCGGCGTGGCGGATCAGACCGTCGCGGGTTCGAGGCTCTCGGCGACGAGGTCCCAGGCGCCGTCGTGGCGCTCGAAGACGACCCCGTGCGCGGCGGCCCAGTCGAGCAGGTCGCCCGACGTCGCGATCGCCGCGCCCGACCGGGCGAGGAGTGCGACGAGCCGTCCCTTGGCGGTCTTGTTCCAGTGGTTCAGGGCCTTGCGGCGGCCGGACGCGTCCACGCTCACCACACGCGGGACCACGGCACCGGCAACGGGACCGAGCTGGCGGTACCCCTCGGACCGCAGGTCGAGCACGAGACCGTCGGCCGTGTGCTCCGCCAGCGCCCGAGCGGCCGGCTCCGGCCAGAGCGACGCGAGCCGCACGGAACCGAGCCGCGAGTCGTGCGACAGGCGGTAGGCAGGGACGAGGTCACCGCCCCGGATCGGGCCGAACATGGCGGACTGCACCACGACGTGGTCGAACCACCACGTCCGGGTCGCCAGGTCGGCGTCGAGCGCGCCGAGCGGGTCGTAGAGCACGCCCGTGTACCGGTCGATCGCCGCCATCGTGCCCGAGGTCTCGAGTTCGAGGTTGCGCACGCGCTCCCCGATCGACTTCGGGCCGAGCTTGAGGGCCGTCCGGGCAGAGGACTCCTCGGAACTGACGGAACGGGCCGCGGTGATCACCGCGGCCCGTTCAGCAGCCAGCTCCGGGAACGAGAGCGCACGCAGGTCGAGCGTGTGCTCCGTGTCCCCACCCTCCCGCTTCGTCTCCGAAGGCGGGAGGAGGACGGTCAGTCCGGTCAGGACGCCAGCGCGGCCTGCCGCGCCACGATCGTGACCGTGTCGTGCTCGACCGACAGGAAGCCGTCCTCGGCGTCCGCCGCCACCGTCGAGCCGTCGGCTCGGGTGATGCGGACCTGTCCCTGCGCGAGGGTCGCGAGCAGCGGCTCGTGTCCCGCGAGGATACCGATCTGGCCTTCCGTCGTGCGTGCCACGACCATGGTGGCGTCGCCTGACCAGACCTCACGGTCGGCCGAGACGACGCTCACGGTGAGTGCCGCCATGTCAGCGGTTCTCCTTCTGGATCTGCGCCCACTTCTCTTCGACGTCGTTGATGCCACCGACGTTGAAGAAGGCCTGCACGGCCACGTGGTCGAACTCGCCGTCGGCGATGGCACGGAAGGACTCGATGGTGTCCTTCAGCGGAACGGTCGAACCCTCGACGCCCGTGAACTTCTTCGCCATGTACGTGTTCTGCGAGAGGAACTGCTGGATCCGACGAGCGCGCTCGACCGTGATCTTGTCCTCTTCGGAGAGCTCGTCGACACCGAGGATGGCGATGATCTCCTGCAGTTCCTTGTTCTTCTGGAGGATCTGCTTGACGCGCGTGGCCGTCTCGTAGTGGTCGGCACCCAGGTACCGGGGGTCCATGATCCGCGAGGTCGACGTCAGCGGGTCGATCGCCGGGTAGAGACCCTGCGAAGCGATCTCACGCGACAGCTCGGTCGTGGCGTCCAGGTGCGCGAACGTGGTGGCCGGCGCCGGGTCGGTGTAGTCGTCGGCCGGGACGTAGATCGCCTGCAGCGAGGTGATCGAGTGACCACGCGTCGAGGTGATGCGCTCCTGGAGCACACCCATCTCGTCGGCGAGGTTCGGCTGGTAGCCCACCGCGGACGGCATGCGGCCGAGCAGCGTGGAGACCTCGGAGCCGGCCTGCGTGAAGCGGAAGATGTTGTCGATGAAGAGGAGCACGTCCTGCTTCTGGACATCGCGGAAGTACTCCGCCATCGTCAGCGCCGACAGGGCCACGCGCAGACGCGTTCCCGGCGGCTCGTCCATCTGGCCGAACACGAGGGCGGTCTTGTCGAAGACGCCCGCCTCTTCCATCTCGCCGATGAGGTCGTTGCCCTCACGGGTGCGCTCGCCGACACCGGCGAACACCGACACACCACCGTGGTCCTGCGCGACGCGCTGGATCATCTCCTGGATGAGGACCGTCTTGCCGACGCCCGCACCACCGAAGAGGCCGATCTTGCCACCCTGCACGTACGGGGTGAGGAGGTCGATCGACTTGATGCCGGTCTCGAACATGGAGGTCTTCGACTCGAGCTGGTCGAAGGCCGGGGCCTTGCGGTGGATCGGCCAGCGCTCGGTGATCTCGAGCTTCTCGTCGGTGTTGAGCACGTTGCCCAGCACGTCGAAGACCTTGCCCTTGGTGACGTCGCCGACGGGGACCGAGATCGGAGCGCCCGAGTCACGGACCTCCTGGCCACGGACCAGACCGTCGGTCGGCTTCAGGGAGATGGCGCGGACGAGGTCGTCGCCGAGGTGCTGCGCGACCTCGAGGCCGATCTCCTGCGACGAGTCACCGATGGTGATGGTCGTGAACAGGAGGTTGTACATCTCGGGGATGGCGTCGTGCGGGAACTCGATGTCGACGACGGGGCCCGTGACACGGGCGATCCGGCCGACACCGGGCGCCGACGACGTCTCGACCGCGGTGGTTGCGGTGTCGGTCATGGCTGGTGCCTTCCTGAGGGTGGGTAACTGTCCGCGAACGACGCGGACTACTTCTTCTTCGACGAGAGGGCGTCGGCGCCGCCGACGATCTCGGAGATCTGCTGGGTGATCTCGGCCTGTCGGGCGTTGTTCGCGAGACGCGTGAAGTCGCGGATGAGCGAGTCGGCGTTGTCGCTCGCCGCCTTCATCGCCTTCTGCCGGGCGGCGTGCTCGGAGGCAGCCGACTGGAGCATGGCGTTGAAGATGCGGCTCTCGATGTAGACCGGCAGCAGCGCGTCGAGCACCGCGTCGGCGTCCGGCTCGAACTCGTAGAGCGGGAGCGGCTCGTCGTTCGACGGGGCCTCGACCCCCTCGACGACCTCGAGCGGGAGCAGCCGGACGACCTGCGGCTCCTGCGTGGCGAGGCTCAGGAAGCGGTTGAAGACGATGTGGATCTCGTCCACGCCGCCCTCGGCCGTGTCCTGCAGGAACTTCGCCACGACGGCGTCGCCGATCGACTTCGCGGTCGAGAACTCCGGCTGGTCGGTGTTGCCGACCCACTGCTGCTCGGACGAACGCTCACGGAACGCGAAGTACCCGACGGCCTTGCGGCCGACCAGGTAGAACACGACGTCCTTGCCCTCGCTGCGGAGCAGGGAGGCGAGCTCCTCGCCCTGCTTGAGGACGTTCGTGCTGAACGCGCCGTTCAGACCGCGGTCCGACGTGAACAGCACGACGGCTGCGCGCGTCGACGACTCCGGCTCGGAGGTCAGCACGTGGTCGACGTTCGAGAACGTCGCCACGGCCGACACCGCACGCGTCACGGCCCGCGAGTACGGACCCGACGCAGCCATGCGGGCCTGCGCCTTCTGGATCCGCGACGCCGAGATCAGTTCCATCGCGCGAGTGACCTTCTTCGTGGTCTTCGCGGACTTGATTCGCTGGCGGTAGACCCGGACCTGCGCTGCCATCTAGCGACGACCCTTGACGATCTGCTCCTGGTCGACGTCCTCGGCCGAAGCGGCCTCGAACTGCTCGGACCCGAGCGTCTTGCCGTCGCTCGTCTGGAAGCTCTTGGAGAACTCGTCGATCTGCTTCGTCATCTCGGCGACGGTGTCGTCGCTGAGCTGGTTCGTCTCACGCAGGGTGGTTAGCACGTCCGAGTTGCGGCGCAGGTGGTCGAGCAGCTCCGACTCGAAGCGCAGGACGTCGGCCACGGGGACCTCGTCGAGCTTGCCGTTCGTGCCGGCCCAGATCGAGACGACCTGCTCCTCGACCGGGTACGGCGAGTACTGCGGCTGCTTGAGGAGCTCGGTCAGACGGGCACCGCGCTCCAGCTGGCGACGCGACGCCTGGTCGAGGTCGGACGCGAACATCGCGAACGCCTCGAGCGAGCGGTACTGCGCCAGCTCGAGCTTGAGCGTGCCGGAGACCTTCTTGATCGACTTGACCTGCGCGTCACCACCGACGCGCGACACCGAGATGCCCACGTCGACGGCCGGACGCTGGTTCGCGTTGAACAGGTCCGACTGCAGGAAGATCTGGCCGTCGGTGATGGAGATCACGTTGGTCGGGATGTACGCCGAGACGTCGTTCGCCTTGGTCTCGATGATCGGGAGACCCGTCATCGAACCGGCGCCGAGCTCGTCGGACAGCTTCGCGCAACGCTCCAGCAGACGGGAGTGCAGGTAGAAGACGTCACCCGGGTAGGCCTCGCGGCCCGGCGGACGACGCAGGAGGAGCGACACGGCACGGTAGGCCTCGGCCTGCTTCGACAGGTCGTCGAAGATGATCAGGACGTGCTTGCCCTGGTACATCCAGTGCTGACCGATGGCCGAGCCGGTGTACGGG
>NZ_BACZ01000063.1 GCF_000333375.1 Curtobacterium sp. B18 | reverse complement strand
TACCCGCGCTCGACGATGAAGCCGTGCCAGGCACTGGCCCTCCGCCGGGCCGGAGCCGTGTTCTCCGACGAGGAACTCGTGCTCACGACCGCCAGCCACGCCGGCACGCCCGCGCACCAGGCCCTCGCACGCCACATGCTCGAGTCGTACGACCACGTCGAGGCCGACCTCGGCTGCCCGCCCGACATGCCGTTCGACCGCGCGACCGCCCGCACCATGACCGAGCCGCGGCGCCTGGCGATGAACTGCTCCGGCAAGCACGCCGGCATGCTCGCGGCCTGCCGGGTCAACGGTTGGGACGAGGCGACGTACCTCGAGATGACGCACCCGCTCCAGCAACGGGTCCGCGACACCGTCGAGGAGTTCACCCACGAGACCGTCGACGTCGTGGGGACAGACGGGTGCGGCGCGCCGGTGTTCCCCCTGACGCTCGTCGGACTCGCCCGGGGCTTCGCCGGGGTCGTCGCACGGGCCGAGTCCGACACCGCGGCGCTCACCGACGCGGTGCTCGACCACCCGTGGGCGATCGACGGCATCGGGCGCGCCAACACGGTCACGATCGAGCGGCTCCGGGTGCTCGCGAAGCTCGGTGCCGAGGGTGTGATGGTGATGGGGCTCCCCGGTGGTGCAGCGGTCGCGGTCAAGACCCTCGACGGCGCACAGCGGTCCGGGACGCTCGCGGCACTCACCCTGCTCGAGCGGAACGGCATCGTGGACGCGGCCGGTGTCGCGGACGTCATGGCTGCTACGGGCGAGCAGGTGCTCGGTGGCGGCGTCCCGGTGGGGTCGCTCCGGGTCGGCTCCGGCCTGCGCTGAGGTCGCCGGGGTCACTGCGGCGCCCCGAGCCGCGGCCACGGCGCTGCTGGCTGCGGTGCCTGCGTTCTGGGCTGCGGTGCCGGCGTTCCGGGCCGCGGTGCCTGCGTTCCGGGCTTCGGTCCCTCGTCCCCGAGCCGCGGCAGCGTCGGCGAGACCGGGATCCCTCGACGTTCGCCGTGGTCGCGGACCGTGCAGCCGTGTCGGGTGACCTCGACGGCGACGTCCCACCGGCGCGGCAGGACGCTCAGCCCGGGGACGAGCACGACGGTCGTCCGTGCTGGCCGGCCCGGCGGTGGTCCGTCCGGCGCGGCTCCGTGATCGACGACCACGACCGCCGTGTCGGTCGGCAGCGCAGGGCACGGGACGTCGCCCGGTGCCACCACAGACCGGAGGTCCGGACTGCTCGCCGACCGGGCCTCGGCCGTGGGCCCGGCGGCGACGTGGACCTGGGCCGCGACGGCGCGGAAGACGGCCAGCGCGAGGACCCCGGTGCCGACGACGACGATGTGTGCCTGGGCGCGGTCGTCGAACGTGACGTCGCGACCGCCCGGTGTCGTCCCGAGCAGGATCGGCGGTCGGTCGGTCGGCGGCGCGTCGTCTCCGGGCAGAGCCGACGGCGCGCGATCCGGGTCCCTGGTGAGACCCGGCGCCCGGTCGTCCGGGTCAGGGGCGTGCCCCTGGACCTGGGCGTCCGGATCGGGGGCGTGCCCCTGGGCCCGGTAGGGGGCGTGCCCCGGGTTCCGGTCGAACACCGTCCGTCCGACCGCGGTGCGCTCCGGTGGGTGGACCACGGCGACGGGTGACCCGGCGTTTCCCCGGTCATCGCGACGCACCCGGTCCGTCCGGACCACGAGGACGTCGAGCACCGCACAGCACCCGGCAGCCCCGAGCAGCACCGCCTGCGTCGTCCCCGCCACCGGAGCGAGGACCCCGGCCGCGACCAGCACGGTCGCCACCCCGACCAGTGCGGTGCGGGCGACGAGCGGGGTCATGACCCCAGGTCACCACACGGCGACGACCCGACCACGTCGGCGTGGCTCGAATGTGGACAGCAGTGAGCGCCACGTCCCTGTGGACGAGGACGCTCCCGACGTCACTGCACGAGGAAGAACTGCTCCCCGATGTCCACACGGGCGCCACGCTCGACCCGGTACCGGCGACCCGGCTCACAGCGTCGGATCGACCCGTCGATGTGTCGGACGACCGTGCCGTTGCCGGAGAACCGGTCGGACACCCACAGGTCGTCGCCGTCGCGGCCGAGCTCGAGGTGGGTCTTCGAGACCGACTTGCCGGGGTCGTGCACGGTCAGGAGGTCGTCGAACCGCTCCCCCGGCTGCGGGCGCGGGAGACGACCGACCAGGCCGGTACCGTGCACGCCGAAGCGCTCGCCCGTGCTGAAGTGCAGCACGAAGGGCGCGTGCGTCGGCGTCGCGGACACGATGCGGGTCTCGTCGACGTCGTCCTCGAGGTCGCCGTCGGCGCTCGTCGGGGCGTCGGTCGCGACGGTGTCCGGCAGCGCGGGTGCGTCGACCCCGGGCAGGGGCGGCAGGGGTGCTGCGGACGGGACACCGATCGCGCCAGTGTCCGCCGCCGACGGTGCCGACGACGGGACGGTCGCGGATCCGGGAACGGGCGGGAGGAACGACGCGCCTCGGACCGGGGTCCCGGCATCGGGGGCGGCGTGCAGACCACGCGGGCGCTCGGCCGCATCGACATCGGAGGGTGCGGCGTCGTCCGTGGTGACGGCGTCCCCGCCGTTCACCCACGTCGGCAGCACACCGGTGCCCCCGACGGGTTCCTGGACGTCCGTCGCGTCGGTCTCCGGGGCGCGGCCGTGCGCGCCACGGTCGGCCGAGCCGAGGCCGTCCGCGCCACGGTCAGTCGAGCCGAGGCTGTCCACGGCGGCGGCGTCCGGGGCGTCGCCGCTCGGGCCGTCGTCGTCCGGGGCAGCACCGTCCAGCGCACCAGCGCTCGGGGCGTCGCCGACCGGGGTGTCGGCGTCCGGCGTGTCGCCGTCCGGCGTGTCGTTGTCCGGGCCGTCGGCGTCCGGGCCGGCGTCGTCGCCGGTCGCGGGCTGCGAATCGTCGGCGGCCCAGTCCGGTCGGGCCATCGGGAGCGGCACGATCGGACCGGTGAACGCCGCGGTCACCGCCGGTCGCACGGCGCCGCACTCGGCGCAGAAGATGTCGTCCGGCTCGAGGAGGTTCCCGCACACGTGGCACGTCGTCGCCTGCGACCCCGGGGTCACGAGGGGCGCGGGGCGGGGCGGACGCCGGTCGGCCAGCGGCTCGACCACCGCGGTGTCCCCGGGCTGCGGCGGCGAGACGACGGCACCGGGAACGGCACGGTCGTCGGTCGCTCGATCGGCACCGGACGTCGGATCCGCGGTGACGCCGGTGGACCCCCCGGTGGCCGCTGTCGAGTCGTTGGTCGCACCCGACCGGCCGACCCACCACGAGGGGCCGGACGGCGCGGGCGCAGCGGGCTGTTCCGTCGGCGGCGACCAGCGCGGGGCCGCGGCCTCGGGCGCTTGTGCGGAGCGTTCGGCGAGACGGGTGACCTCGGGGTCCTCCCCCTCGGCCGGGACCGACGGGTACGCGTTGGGGTCGAGCGGCGGCTCGGGCGGCTGCGGAGTTGCCGGGATCTCGGGTGCGCGCGGCGCCCTGGACCCGGCGGGCTGCTCAGGGACGATCCCCCCGACAGCACCGGGGGCGTCGGACGCACCGGAGCGTTCCGGATCCACCGGGTTCGCCGGCGCGGTGTGGCCGCCCGGGGTCGACTGTCCGGACCAGTCGGGCAGACCGGTCCCGGCACCGTGCACGTGGCTCGGAGCCGTCCGCGGGGTGAGGTCGTCGGGGCGTTGGACCGGCACGGCCGGCGGCTGCTGGGCGCTCCCGCGCTCGGCACCGGTCAGCCACGCACGCGTCGCCGGGTCGAGGGTCGACTCGGGGAGCCACGCCTCGGCCGCCGGATCCTGACGTCGCCCGTGCAGGTCAGGCTGCTGCAGCGGCGGCGGCGGGGCCTGCTCGATCGGGGTCGTCGCCACCGGGCGCCGACTCGCCGCTGCGGTCACGGCACGTCCGCACTCACCGCAGAAGATGGCTCCGTCCGGGAGCGTCGATCCGCAGTGTTCGCATCTGATCACGTGTTCCGCCTGTCCTCACTCGGCCGTCCACGACGCTCGCCGGCCTGCACGCCATCGTAGCCGCGCCCCCCACCGGCTCCCTGTCCGCCTGTGGACCGTCGCCCCCGGGCCACCACCGCGGAGGCGACCGACCCGCCCCGCGACCGCGCGACGTCGACGACGCGGAGCGACCGCAGGGACACCGCCGCGCGGAAGCGCTCCCTGCGGGTCCGCCCGGCACGCAGGCTCGCGATCGCGTCGTCCGTCGCCGACCACATCCGGTCGGCCGCCGTCCGGTCGGCGTCGCTCGGGCCGAACACCGACCGGTCGGCCAGGGCCGCGAGGCCTGTGCCGCCCTCGCCCGGCGCTCCGACCACCGCTTCCCGTCGGGTCGCCGACCGCGCGACGTCGTGTCCGCGGTCGACCAGGGCATCCCGGTACTCGTCCCACGCGCCGACGATGCGCCCCCGGGGCGTCGGGGCTCGACGACGACGACGGCGACGAATGCGCTTGAGCAGCACGATGACGCCGAACGGCAGCAGCACGAGCGCGGCGAGGCCCAGCACGGCGAGCAGCCACGGCAGCACCGCGAGCAGGATCTGCAGCCAGAGCGGCTGCACGGGTGGCGTGTTGCGGTCGCTCTGCGGCGGCGCCTGCTGCGACTGGTCCTGCTGCTCGGCCGGGGGCGGCGGAACGACCGTCTCGGGTCGCGTCACCGGCTGCGGCGTCTGCTGCTGCTCGTTCGGGATCTCGCGGACCGCGGGGTTCGGGTCGATCATGACCCAGCCCCACTGCGCCGTGTCGACCTCGATCCGTGCGGTCACGTCGGACCCGCGGAACGTCGTCGTCCGGCCGGAGGTCGCGTCCGCTCCGGTCCCGCCGCCGGCGTCGCCGCCCGCGGTGAACCCCATCACGACGCGCGCCGGGAAGCCGAGCTGGTCGGCCATCAGCGCAGCCGCGACCGCGTACTGCTCCTGGTCACCGATCATCAGCGGCGAGGTCAGGAGCTCCTGGATCCGGTCGGCTCCGTGCCCCGAGCGGCTCGCCCGGTCGTCCCCCACGCCGTGGCTCACGTACCCGTTGCGCTTCAGCGCCTCCACCGCGGCGACGAGCTTCGCCCCGTCGGTGCCCGCGTCGGCCGTGGTCGCCTCGACGGTGGACCGGATGGCATCGGGAACCGATCGCGGCGTCGGTACCGAGGCGCTGCCCGGACGGGCCGAGGCGAGCTCCTCGTCGGTCGGCTGCTCGGGCAGGACGGCCGTGAGGTCGTAGCGAGTCCCCTCGCCGACACCCCCGACCACCGCGCCGGTGCCGGTCGAGCCGTTGTAGAAGAACGCGCCGCGCTCCTGCTCGGCGTCGGAGCCCGAGAACTCGACGCGCTCGAGGTCACCCACCGTCGGCAGCCAGACCCCGCGGTACCCGTCGACCCGGACACCGACGCGCACGGTCGTGCCGTCGACACCGCGGACGTCCACCGAGGTCGGGACGCGCTCGAAGGTGCCCGACGCCGCGGCGCCGTCGGACCCGCCCACGCGGTAGACGACGCCGTCGTACGTGTCGAGCGTGGCTATCCGGACGAACCCGTTCTCGGGCAGACCCGTCACCGTCAGCTGCGCCGTGTCCGACGCCGTGTCCTCCTCGTAGGCGCGGAAGCCGCTGAGCGGGCTGATGTAGTCGCGCGGGTCGAAGGGCTTCACGACGTCGGTCCGGGCCACGGTCCGCCCGACCGAGGGCGGCGCGACGAGGCCGAGCCCCGTGGCGACGACGGCCGCCGCGACGATCGTCCCCGTCCCGACGAGGGCCGGACGCAGCACCGACCGCGCCACCGGCACACGGGCCCCGATGGTCGTCGCGACGGCCACCGCACGCCGGGCGTGCCGAACCGTCAACGCCCACACCAGGGCGATCCCGGTGAGCGCGACGGCCGTCGCGATCGACGTGTCCAAGCGAGCGGGTCCGACCACCACACCGGCCGCGAAGACGACCAGCGCCGGGATGCTGGCGAGTTCCTGCCGGGAGGCGCGGGTCGCCACGCTCACGCCGGTCACGGTGGCGACGAGCATCGTCACGAAGTACGGCACGAGCAGCGACTCGTAGGAGCCGACCGGCAGGCTGATGGTGACGAGCTGCTTCCAGCCGAGCGCCACGCCGGCGAAGAGGTCGACCAGGCCCTGGCCCGTGGGCAGGACGCCGTTCGCGCCACCAGGCACCGCGGCCGGCACGCCCGTGAGGGCGAACACCGCGACGGTCGCGACCGCCACGACCGCGGTCGGCAGGCGGAACACCGTGCCGACGAGCGCGACGAGGGTGCCGGACACGACCGCGGTGACGGCGGCGACGACCATCGCGTCGTCCCGGTAGACCGGCCACCACGCCACGCTCGCGACGGCGAGGACCAACCACACCGCGAGCGTCCCGCCCACGAGCCGCGAGGGTGCGAAGCGACGGGCGTCCCGGCGCGCGTCCCGCCGGACCGTCTTCCGTGCCCGGGTCTCCGGGCCCGCTGCGACGCTCATGCCGCCGACGCCGATCGGTGCAGGGCGTAGCGGAGGTCGTCCAGGTAGCCGATCGTCATCACCGTGAGGCCGGCGACGCGGAGGAACCGCGGCTGCGCCTCGGGCTCGCAGATCACCGCGACGACCTCGACCCCGATCGGGAACCGCGTCGCGGCGAGGCGCAGCGCGGGCAGTTCGACCGTCGAGCCCACCACGAGGAAGGCGACCGAGATCCCGGCGGTGTCCGTCCCGACGATGCGTGCGACCTCGGCGATCGGCAGGCAGGCGTCGGCGAGTCCGACGGACGCGAACTCGTCGAGCAGGCGGGTCGGGGTCACCGTCGGCAGCGGGTGCACGGCGTACACCGGGCGCTTGGCGAACTCCGGCGTCCGCTCCGACACCACGACCGTGACCTCGCGGCCGTCGCGGATCGCCCGGGCCCCGAGCGACGCCGCCGCGCTCACCGCGAGCTCGAACTCCTCGTCGTCGGCGAACTCGGCGCGCGACAGGCCGAGCGCGACCACGAGGTGCGAGCGCCGCGTGTCCTCGAACTGGCGCACCATGAGCGCACCGGACTTCGCGGTCGACTTCCAGTGGATCGTGCGGGGGTCGTCGCCGGGCATGTACTCGCGGATGGCGTGGAAGGCGATGTCCGACGGGGACAGGTCGGTCGTGGCCTGGCCCTCGAGGTCGCGCACGAGGCCGGTGCTCGTCGACGGGATCGCGATCGTCCGGGGGTGCACGATGACCTGCTCCCGCGCCGTCCACACGATCTCGCGCCGGACCAGCCCGACGGGGTCCGCTCGGACACCCGTCACCGGACCGACGTCCAGCACGCCGCGCCGGACGGTCGGGACCGGGACCTCGCGCTCGAACGTGCCGCGAGGGCCGATCGACGGGATCGCCACGTCCACGAGGCCGGAGCCCACCGGCACCTCGACCGTCGTCGGTACCGACGGCAACCGCACGGGGTTCTCCGCCGTGACGACCACGCCGGCCGCATCCCCCACCGCCACCCGGTGCTGCGGCAGACGCATCCGGATCACGAGTCGCGACCGACCGATCAGCGCGACCGCGGCGACCACCACGAGGAGTGCCCCGGCGAAGCCGACGACCACGACCTCGCGCAGGCCGAAGCGGTACCCGACGACGAAGGCGACCAGCGTGAGCGCGGCGACCGTCCATCCCAGGCCGGTGACCACGGACGAGACCTCTGCCCACCCGCGCTTGACGAGCCTCCAGGCCGTCGACCAGGCCCGTGCGAGACCGACGACCGCATCCGCTGCCACGCCGTCACGGTCCCCGACCAGGCGTGTGCGGACGTTGGTGAGGCCGGCGACCGTCCCGGTGCGCTCGTACGCCGTCGAACCGCGACGCGACCGCGTCGAGGACGGACGGCGCGAACGCGTCGAGACGGGCCGGCGGTCGGTCACGACGCGGCCCGGTCCGCCGGCGGCGGGGTCTCGACCAACAGCTGTGCGATGACGCTCGTCGCGCTGACGCCGTCGAACTCGGCCTCGGCGTCGAGCACCAGGCGGTGCGCCAGGATCGGCACCGCGAGGGCCTTCACGTCGTCCGGTGTCACGTAGTGACGGCCGGTCAGCGCGGCGAAGACACGGGAAGCGCGCATGAGGCCCATGGCGCCGCGGACGCTGACGCCGAGCCGGACCTCGCTCGCCGAGCGCGTCGCGTCCACCAGCCGGGCCACGTAGTCCGCGATCGTCGGGTCGACGTGGACGGACCGCGCGAGCGTCGCCATCTCGGTGATGGTCGCAGCCGGCACCACGCTCGCCAGCGGGACCGAGCTCGACGGCGCCGACGACGTCTCGAGGATCTTCACCGTCGCCGCGTGGTCCGGGTAGCCGATCGACGCCTTCATCAGGAAGCGGTCCAGCTGGGCCTCCGGCAGCCGGTACGTGCCGGCCTGCTCCACGGGGTTCTGCGTCGCGATCACCATGAACGGCGCAGCGAGTCGGTGGTTGACGCCGTCGACCGTGACCGCGGACTCCTCCATCGCCTCGAGCAGTGCCGACTGCGTCTTCGGGCTTGCACGGTTGATCTCGTCAGCCAGCACGATGTTCGAGAAGATCGGGCCCCGGTGGAAGTCGAACTCCTGGGTCTTCTGGTCGTAGACGCTGATGCCCGTGATGTCACCCGGCAGCAGGTCCGGCGTGAACTGGATGCGGTTCGTCGACCCCTGCACGCTCTGGGCCATCGCGCGCGCCAGGCTCGTCTTGCCCGTGCCGGGGACGTCCTCGAGCAGCAGGTGCCCCTCGCTGAGCATCGCCGTGACCGCGAGACGGATCACGAACGTCTTCCCGAGGAGCACCTGCTCGACGTTGGTCACGATGCGGCCTGCGACGTCGGCGAACCAGGTGGCCTGCTCCGGGGTCATGCTCATGCGGTGTCGTTCCTCGTTCTCGGGGATGGCAGTAGGGGCAGCGTAGGGCAGGGTGGGGACGGGACTCAGGTGCCGGAGGCGGGGGTGATGTCGAAGGTGTCCGGGCGCGGATCGGTGTTCCCGTTGACGGTAGCGGTCACCCGGATCGCATCGAACCCCGACGGCACGGTGTCGCTCAACGAGTACTTGCCGCCGTTGTCCGGCTTGTCCTCGGTGCAGCTGTAGGTGCCGAGGAGCTGCCTCGTGCAGTACTCCACCTTGTACGACGGCTTGTAGACGTCGCTGGCGTTGCCGTTGTTGTCGGGCGGGTTGACGACGGGGAGCTGGCCCTCGACCGCGCTGACGATGCTGGCGTGCGTCGTGTAGGCCGTCCCGGTGGACGCGGCGCTCGACGCGCAGTAGTCACCGTCCGTCGCGCACGAGGTGAACACGACGCTCGTGGCGATGCCGTTGCCCGCGCCGGCACCGAGCGACGCGGTGCCGTTGAACCGGACGGGCGTTCCGCCGTTGACCGAGTAGTACAGGTAGCGGGTCGATCCGGACGCGGTCGCGGTGATCACGAAGGTCTGTGGGTTTCGACCATCGGCGTCGACGCTCACGCTGCCGGTGGGGGCATCGGGTGTCTGGAAGCCCTCGACGCTCGCGGGCTGGGACGCCGAGCAGAAGAGTCCGTTGTCGGCGTACGCGACGTAGCGGTACTGGCTCGTGATCGTGTCCGATGCGCTGCTGGTGTTCCACACCCGCTCGGCGCCGTCGGTGGAGCAGCCGGACGGGATCGGCGTGCTCGCGGCGTACTTCGCGATCTTCCACGAGGGCGTTCCGCCGGCCCAGTCGGACTCGGTGGCGTTCAGGGAGACCGCCGTGCTCGAGCCGCTCCGGTCGCCCGTGGCGGTGAGGTTCGGCGTCGCGGGTGACCCCACGGCGGAGCCGCTCCCGGACGCCGAGTTCCACTGCACGACCGTGCCGTTGCGGTCGGCGCCGTTCCGGGCCGAGATCGTCACGGTGTACTTGGCCCCGCTCTGTGCGCCGGTGAACGACGTGTTCGTCGCCGTGCCGGTGCTCCGCGTGGTGGAGAGACCCGGGCCCTCGATCGAGACGACGTAGTTGTCCACCGCGCTGCCGTTGTTCGGCGCCGGCACCGCGTTCCACTGCACGTCGAGCTGGTTCGGCGTGCTCGTGCTCGGCGTGACGGCGATGCCCGTCGGCGGTGCGGGGACGAAGTCCGCGCTGATCGGGCTGGAGTTCGCCGAGGCGTCCGAGTCGCCGACCGCGTTGGTCGCCACGACGGAGAACTGGTACGAGCCCTTCGGGTCGAGACCCGTGATCGTGCACACCGTCGCGGTCCCGCAGTCCTTCGCGACCCCGTTGGTGCCCTGCAGTCGGTAGCCCGTGATCGGCGAGTTGTTCGCCTGCGGCGTCGACCAGGTCAGGGTCGCCTGCCCGCCCTGGTAGGAGCCGGTGCGGGTGGGGGCACCCGGTGCGTCCGGCACGTCCTGCACCGAGATGGTGACGTCGCCCCAGACGTAGCGGTCGGGGTCGTCCGTCGCGTCGGCCACCTGGTACTGCAGGTGCGTGTCGACGGGCTTGGCGTTGTCCGACACGCTGACCTGCAGGCGGGACTTGTCGGCGCTCGGCGTGACGGTCACGCCGCCGGGCAGCCCGCCACCGAGCCCGCGGATGTTCACGACGCGCAGCCGCTGGCCCGGGAACGGGTTCGTCGGCTGGTCGTTGGCGAGGACGTCGATCGTGGTGGTCTGCCCGCGCTTCGTGACGGACGTGTCGGCTCCCGGCTGCACGAGCGGTCGCGTCGAGGCGACGACGTCCACGGTGATGACACCGGACCGGCCGGCGTTGGCGTCGTCGGCGACCCCGACGCCGATCGAGGCGGTGGTGTTCTTCTTCGCGGTGTCGGCGACCGTGATGGTCAGGGTCTGGCCGCTGATCGTCGCGGTGGTCCCGTCGCTCGGCTTGCTGACGACCGAGTACTTGAGCTCGGGGAGGTCCTGCGGGTACGGGTAGTCGGTGAGCTTGCCGAGGTCGATGGTGCGCGACTCCCCCGGCTGCATGTCGACCGCGGAGCCGGTGAACGCAGGCGGCTGGTTGGACCGGGGCGTCACCTTGATCGGCAGCACGAGTGTCGCGACCCGGCCCTTGCCGCCGTTCGCGTTCGACCCGTCGGTGACCTCGAACGAGATCGACGCGTTGCCGTAGTAGAGCTTCGACGAGGTGAACTGCAGCGTCGAGGAGTCGACGACGAGCCCCTGGCCGTTCGCGTGCGTCGCCTTCACCGTGCCGCGGTCGGTGATCTTCGCGGTCTGCCCGTTCGCGGTGACGACGTACTTCGACAGCGGGATCCGGACGGTGGCTTCGCTCTTCACGGTGATGGCGCCGGCGGTGCGGTTCACCTGGGGCAGGGCGTCGTCGAAGCCGGGGACGTGGATGAACCCGTAGGAGACGATGTCCGGGTGGTCCACGCGGGCGACCGAGAACGGGATGACCTGCGAGTCGTCGGACAGCCGGACGACGATCCGCCCGTCGTCGGTGGTGCGGGCGTTGTCGCCGTACCCGTCGACGACGCCCACCTTGAGGTCGGCGGTGGTCCCCTCGGCGAAGAAGACGTTCTCGAGCACGTCGACCGTCACGCTCTGCCGGTGCAGGATGTCCTGCAGGTCGAGCGTGGTGTCGTCGACCTCGGGGCGGAGCGGCTGCGCGTCCGGGTCGACCGTGACCGTGAGGAAGGCCGTGCTCGCGCCGCCGTTCTCGTTCGTCACCGTGTACAGGACCGCGTAGTCGCCGCGCTTCGCCGACTTGGGCGGCGTCACCCGGATCTGCTGCTTCTGCAGGATCTTCGCCGAGACGCCGTCGGCGGTGGGCTCGGCCTTCGTGACGGTCAGCTGGCCGCCCTCGGGGTCGGAGTCGTTCTGCAGCACCCGCACGGTCACCGATCCACCCGGACGGATCGTCACGTGGTCGGCCTCGGCGACGGGGTTCGACGCCTGTTCTGCCCGCGGCGCGATGCCGACGCGCACGGTGCCGGTCGCGCGGGCGCCGAGGGCGTCGACGACCGTGTAGGTGAACTCGTCGGTTCCCGCCGAGTAGTCGCCGGCCTCGTACGTCAACGCGTCCGTGGAGACGTCGGCGACGGAGCCCTTGTCGGGGTTGGACGCGACGCCGACGAGCTGCACGGAGTCACCGTCGGGGTCGATGCCGTTCAACGGGATCGACACGCGGACGGACTGTCCGGCGACGACCCGCGCGGTCACGGTCTGCGGGACGGGCGGGTTGTTCGTCGCGGCGTCGCGTTCGCGCACCGAGATCGACACCGTCGCGTCGGCGTACTGCCCGTCGGGTCCGGCGACCCGGTACACCGCGGTGTAGTTGCCCGGGGTAGTCGGCGCGAGGTACCGCAGGTGGTCGCCGGAGACGAACAACAGGCCGCCGTCACCGGGCACGTTCTGCACGAGGTCGGGCTGCAGCGTGAGGGGCTCCCCCTCGGGCTGCGTGTCGTTGTCGAGCACGTCGATGTTCGCGACGTCGCCCACGCGGACGGTCGCGCTGTCCGGCTGCGCGACGGGCGGCTGGATCCGGTCCGGCTTCGGGATCTCGACCACGGTGATCGTTCCGGTCGCCGAGGCCAGACCGTTCGTCTCGGTGTAGCCGAAGGAGACCGGTCCGTCGAGCGGCGCGGTGAGGGTCACCCGCACGGTGTGCTGGTCGAGGATGCTCGCCTCGACGCCGGAGCCGCGTTCGGGCCCGTCGAGCGCGGTCACGAGCAGGACGCCGCCGGCCGGGTCGGTGTCGGTGGCGGTGACATCGGTGTCCTTCGTCGACAGGGTGTTGACGAACACGGTCTTCGGCGTCGTGATCGGCGCGGTCGACGCGTCCGGCGGGGCGAGGATCGTCACGCGCACGATGCCGCTCGACGTCTTCGTGCCGTCGGTCACGGTGTACTCGAGCTGGTGCTCGCCCGCACCGGCGCCCTGGACCCGGAACGTCCCGGAGTCGTAGCTCGGGGTGACCGTCAGGCCGGTCGACGAGGACACACTCGTGAGCGTGACCGTGCCGTTGCCGCCGCGGACGTGGTCGAGCGGGTCGACCGTGAAGGCCTTGCCCGCGTAGCCGCGCACGGGGAACGGGTCGGCGTACAGCGGCACGCTCCCCTGCTTCGCGACGTGGATCGTGACCGAGCCCCGTCCGTCGGCACGTCCGTCGCTCACCACCAGCTGGACCGCACGGTCACCGGTGCGCGCGCTCGTGTTGCGGTAGTCGAGCAGGCCATCGGGCGTCGTCGACACCCGGTCCCCGTCCGCTGCGGTCGCCGACTTCAGGTACACCGGGTCGCCGTCGGGGTCGACCCAGTCGCCGAGCACGTCGGAGACGACGTGGCCGTTCTGCACGACGTCGGCCGAGGTGTCGCGGACCTGACGGGGTGCCTCGTTCTCGGACTCGGGCCGGACGGTGACCCGCACCGTGGCGGTGTCCGACCCGCCGTTGCCGTCGGTGATCGTGTACGGGAACGACACGGTGCCCGTTGCACGCCCGGACAGGGTGATCTGCAGCCGCTGTCCGTCGCCGACGATGGCCACCTTGCCGATCGCGTCGTCGATGGTGCCGACCTCGCTCACGATGATCGGGTCACCGTTCGGGTCGTAGTCGTTCAGGAGGACCGGGAGGCTCGTGGTGCGTCCAGGACGAGCGCCCAGGTCGTCGTCGACCGCCACCGGCGGCTTCTGGTCCTTCTCGACCTCGGGGTCGTCGTCGGAGACCTGCTCCTGCTGCTGGTCCTCGTCCTTCTTGATGAGGTCGGCCCAGTTGTCGATGAGCTGCCCGCTGCGGTCGATCGCCCAGGAGCGTCCGCTCTGCGGGTCGTTCGCGACGACCGTCTCGCCGTTGTGCAGGATCTGCAGGTCGCCCGTCCCCGCGGTGCTCTGGAGCCGCTGCAGCCCGGATCCCCTGCAGGTGTCCATGGCCTGCCCGCCGGCCCACGCCGCGTACGTGCAGGTGCCCACGACGGTGGGTCGCGCGGCCCGGCCGGACACCTGGAGCGCGGTGGAGCTGACGTCCCCGGAGGCCGAGACCCGGACGAGCCCGGCGGTGCCGGCGACGACGACCTCGGATGCGTCGTCGGCCGAGTGCTGCAGGGCGGGTGCGCTGCCGACCCGGTCACCGAGCTCGACCGTGCGACCGTCCACGGACATCCGGCCCGAGGTGCGGTCGAGGACCGCGAGGTGGTCCCCGAAGGACGCGACCTGGAAGTCGTCGGCACGATCCATCTTGACGGTCCACCGCTTCGCGACGGTCGGCGTGGTGCCCACGTCGACGAGCGCTGCGGAGCCGGTCCGCGGCGAGTAGACGGCGACGTGCTCGTCGGAGGCGTCGAAGACCGCATCGGCACCGAGGGTGAGGTCGGCCTTGGTGGACGCGTCGAACTCGCCGAGGTCCTTCGCGGGCGTCGCCCAGAGCTCGCCGGTGTCACCGTTGCCGATCACCGCCGTGGACCCGGCGAAGAACACCTGCGGGGTCCCGGCCGGCAGTGTGACGGGATCGGCGACCGTGGCGTCGGCGACGTCGACCTTCGCCACGGTGCCCTTGGTCTCGTCCACGCTGTAGACCGTCGACCCGCGCTGCAGGACGGACAGGTCGTCGCTCGCGGTCTCGACCGCGGTGTTGAGCTGCAGCACTCCGGTGTTCGCACGACCGACCGCCCCGTACTCGGCGGACGGCACCCAGACGGTGCCGTCGCCGAGGTCGACCCGCTGCGTGTGGTACCCGCTGGAGACGACGGCCGCGGTCGCGACGACCGCACCGACGACGACCGAGGCGCCAACCGTCACCGCTGCGGACCGGTGCTTCGCGAGGAAGGCCCGGATCACCCGGCACTCCCGATCGTGGCGCACTTCTGTGCGCTCGCGACCCCGGTCTTGCCGTCACGGTTGACCGCGACGGCGATGCACTCCTCGTCGCCCTTCTGCCCGGAGACGACGAAGCTGGTGCCCGTCTGCTGGCTGGCGGCGCCGTTCGACGAGATGACGTAGGTGTCGCCCGAGCGCAGTCCGGGGTCCGCCCAGGTGAACGTGACGGACGACGGCGACGGCTCGGCTCGGACGTCGGCGACGACCGGGATCGCACCCGAACCGAGCCGCCCGATCACGAGCACGGTGGCGACGGCGAGGGCGGCGACCACGACGACCGCGATCGAGGTCGCCCAGACCAGGGTCGAACGCGTCCGACGACGGGCGCGGGTGACGGAGCCGGTGCGGTGGACCGTGCCGACGCTCTGCCCCGCCGACACCGCGGACCCACCCTGCACCGCCTTGCGGGTCCGACGGCGTGCCCCGACCCGGGTCGGGGGCTGGAGTTCACGGATCATCGTCCGGTCGCCGGCCGGGGTGGGCGTCGCGACGGCCCACACCTCGACCGCCACGTCCGCCGACGTCTGCGTGATGCCGAGCTCGGCCTCGACCTGCTGGAAGCCGCGGACGAGCTCCATCACCGTCGTGGGCCGCCCGGCGACCTTGCGGGACATCGCGGCCGCGAGCAGACGTTCGAGGGAGGGCGGGACGTCGGTCCGGCCGGTCGGCTTCACGCCGCCCTTGTCGATCCGGCCCATGAGGTCGGCCGCGCCGTTCTTGCCACCGCGGACCTCGAACGGGCTGCGACCGGCGAGCAGGGAGAAGACCGTGGCGGCCAGCGAGTAGACCTCGGACTGGATCGTGCCGCGCGACTCGTCGATGAGCACCTCGGGCGCGGACCACGGGATCGACATGCCGATCGGCTCGTCCGGGTCG
>NZ_BACZ01000064.1 GCF_000333375.1 Curtobacterium sp. B18 | reverse complement strand
CGACGTAGACGACGGTGAGCACCGCGGTGATGACCGTGATCCACGTCTGCAGGCGCATGATCACGTCGA
The DNA here is from genome assembly GCF_000333375.1 of Curtobacterium sp. B18. Taxonomy (GTDB): domain Bacteria; phylum Actinomycetota; class Actinomycetes; order Actinomycetales; family Microbacteriaceae; genus Curtobacterium. The sequence continues at coordinate 4,600 of NZ_BACZ01000064.1, read as the reverse complement.
ACCCGGCGATGCCCGCACCGACGACGAGCGCGGCGACGACCACGAGCGCGACGAGCTTCGTCAGGACGCCGCCGTCCCACCCGAGCTCGCGGAACACCGTCGAGGTCGCGAGGACCGCCGCGGACGCCAGCGCGGTCTCCCACCCGACGGTGAGGATCCAGCTGAGGAACGCGGGCAGGCGGTTCCCGCGCACGCCGAACGCGGCACGACCGAGCACCATCGTCGGCGCCGAGCCCCGCTTGCCGGCGATCGCCACGATCCCGCACAGCAGGAACGAGAACGCGACCCCGATGACCGAGACGATCGTGGCCTGCCAGAACGAGATGCCGAACCCGAGGACGAACGAGCCGTAGGACAGGCCGAGCACCGAGATGTTCGCGGCGAACCACGGCCAGAAGAGGTCGCTCGGACGTCCCTTCCGGTCGGACTCGGCGATGACGTCGGTGCCCTGCCGCTCGACCGTGCGGACTTCCGGAGCTGTGCTCATGTGCGAAAGCGTAGTGCGCGGTCGAGACCCCGTCGCTACCCGAACAGGTTCACGGGCCGGACGATGTCGGCGTAGATGAGCAGTGCGCTCATGCCGGCGAGCAGCACCACGACGACCATCGTCAGCGGCATCGTCTTCGCCAGGTCGATCGGCCCCGGGTCCGCCTTGCCGACGAGCTTGAACGAACGGCGCTTCACGGCCTCCCACAGGGCGCCGGCGATGTGGCCACCGTCGAGCGGCAGCAGCGGCACCATGTTCAGGACGAACAGGCCGATGTTGAGCGACGCCAGCAGGCCGAGGATCGTGTACGCCTTGTCAACCACCGGGACACCCGACATCGACGAGACCTCGCCGATCGCACGGCCGACGCCGACGACCGACACGGGGCTGTCCTGCGAGCGGGCCTGCGAGCCGAACGCCGCGTTCCACACCGCGACGAGACGCTGCGGCAGGTCGATGATGAGGTGCGCCGACGCCGAGATCTGCGCCCCGGTGGCCGGCAGCACGGCCGCGGGCGACTGCCGGACGAGCGACTGGCCGATGCTGACTCCGACGACGCCGACCTGCTGCGTCTTCGTGCTGCCGTCGGCGTTCTTCGCGACCGTGCCGTCCGCGGTGTAGACGTCCCGCGTGGCGGTCGTCGGCGTGATGTGCAGCGTCTTCTCGGCGCCGTCGCGGGACACCACGACGGTGACGTCCTCGCCGGCGGACTCCTGGAAGACCTTCGAGACCTCGGCGATCGTCGGGTCCTGCTTCCCGTCGACCGAGAGCACGACGTCGCCGGAGCGGATGCCGGCCTGCTTCGCCGGCGAGACGGCGTCACCCGAGGTGCACGTCGTCGCCTGGCTCGTCGGCAGCACGCAGTCGACGCTCGACGTGAACGTGGTCGTCGGGGCGCCGAAGCCGCACAGCAGCACGCCGAACAGCACGATGCCGATCACGAGGTTCATCGCGGGGCCGGCGACCATCACGATGATCCGCTTCCACGGGGTCAGTCGGTAGAACGCACGGGAGTCGTCGCCGCCGGAGTCCGCGATCTGCTCCGCGCTCGCCTGCCGGGCGTCCTGCACGAATGCGCCGTACATGCCCGTGTTCGTGATCGCGCTCGGCCGGCCGGACGCGCGGGGCTTCAGCATGCCGACCATCGAGATGTAGCCGCCGAGCAGGATCGGTCGGATGCCGTACTCGGTCTCGCCGCGCCGGAACGACCAGATCGCCTTGCCGAAGCCCAACGAGTACTGCGTCACCTTGACGTTGAACAGCTTCGCGAAGGCCAGGTGGCCCAGCTCGTGGAGTCCGATCGAGACCAGCAGGCCGATGATGAAGACGACCACGCCGAGGACGAAGAGCAGGACGGTTTCGACGGTCACCGGGAAAGGGTACGGGACGGTTGCCATGACCGAGCCGAGCGCACCCTGAGAGGTGCACCGCGCCTCCTGGACCGTTCCGTCCGTCTGCTCCCGCAGCCGCAGGGACGTGACTGGAGGCGCGACCCGCGTCAGCGGGACAGCATGCGGTCGGCCGCGGTGCGCGCCCAGCGCTCCGCTGCCAGCACACCTTCGAGGGACGACTCCCCCGCCGTGTGCTCGTCGACCACGCGCTCGACCGTGTCGACGATGTCGAGGAACGCGATCGCACCCGCGTGGAAGGCGGCGACGGCCTGCTCGTTCGCCGCGTTGAACACGGCGGGGAAGGTCCCGCCGAGCTGCCCGACGCGCTTCGCGAGCGCCACTGCACCGAACGCCTCGGTGTCGAGGGGCTCGAACGTCCAGGTGCTCGCGGTCGTCCAGTCGAGCGGCACGCCGACTCCGGGGACGCGGTCCGGCCACGCGAGCCCGAGGGCGATCGGCAGGCGCATGTCGGGCGGCGACGCCTGCGCGATCGTCGACCCGTCGACGAACTCGACCATCGAGTGCACGATCGACTGCGCGTGCACCGTCACGTCGATGCGGTCGTAGGGGACACCGAAGAGCAGGTGGGCCTCGATGACCTCGAGCCCCTTGTTCACGAGCGTCGCGGAGTTGGTCGTGACGACCAGGCCCATGTCCCACGTCGGGTGGGCCAGCGCCTCGGCCGGGGTGACGTCTGTGAGCTCGGCGCGCGATCGACCGCGGAACGGACCCCCGCTCGCGGTGAGGACGAGTCGACGGACCTCGTCCGCGGTGCCGGACCGGAGCGCCTGGGCGATGGCGGAGTGCTCGCTGTCGACCGGCACGATCTGCCCGGGGGCCGCGGTGGCCTGCACGAGCGGACCGCCGACGATGAGGCTCTCCTTGTTCGCCAGGGCGAGCGTCGCGCCGGACTCGAGCGCGGCCAGGGTGGGGCCGAGCCCGACCGAGCCGGTGATGCCGTTGAGGACGACGTCCGCCTGGACGCTGCGGACCAGGCGTTCGGCGTCCTCGGCCCCGAAGGCCGTGTCGCGGACGCCGAAGCGCTCCGCCTGCTCGGCGACGAGGGTGCGGTTGCTCCCCGCTGTGAGGCCGACGACCTCGAAGCGGTCCGGGTTGCGCGCGACGACGTCGAGCGCCTGGGTGCCGATGGAACCGGTGCTGCCGAGGACGACGATGCGGCGCTTCGCCGGGCCGGCTCCGTCCGGGACGTGCGGCGTCGGCACCACCGTCTCGCCCACGCTCAGCCCTTGGCGAGGATGTCGACGACGAAGACGAGCGTCGCGTTCTTCGGGATGCCCGAGCCCTCCTGCGGGTTCGCGCCGTAGCCGTCCTCCGGCGTGACGACGATGAGGACCTGCGAGCCGACCTTCTGGCCGACGAGCCCCGTGACGAAGCCCTTGATGAGCGACCCCTCGGAGATGGTGAAGGTCGTCGGGGCACCCTTCGACCACGAGGAGTCGAACTCCTTGCCGGTGTCGTAGACGACGCCCTTGTACTGCACGAGCGCGGTGTCACCGTCGGCGATCGTGGCGCCGCTGCCCTGCTTGACGACCTCGACCGTGGTCTTGGACGGTGCCTTCACGCCCGACGGGATCGTGATCTCCGGCTCACCGTCGGACTTGTCCGTCACGGTCGGCAGCGCCGGGTCCTGCTTCTGGGCGGTGCCGTTCGCCTTCGTCGGGGTCTGCGCGACGATGTCGGCGACGACGACGATCTCGCCGCCGGTGTTGAAGCCGAGCGCCGACGACTGGCCGACCGCCGCGACGCGGTCGCCGACCTTGGAGCACGCGAGCAGGGCGCCGAACCCGGAACCGCCCACCGACAGGACCTGCGGGTTGCCCTGGTCGAACCCGACCGTGCCGAGCTTCTTCGCGTCGGACGCCTGGTACACGCTGTACGAGACCTGCGCGTAGTCACCGTCGTCGAGCGCCGCGCCCTTGCCGCGCACGACCGTGCTGGCCTGGGGGGTCTTCGCCGTCAGTCCGCCCGTGAACTTCACCGTCGGAGCCGTGGTGCCACCGAAGGCACCGGTCACGGTGATCGCCTTCGACGCCGAGCCCGGGTCGGGGCACGACGTGATGGCGGCTGCCTTCGCGCTGGAGGACGCGCTCGGGGTGGCGGTCGAACCGCTCGACCCGGAGCCGGAGCACGCGGCGAGCCCCAGCACGACGGCGGGGACGAGGGCGATCGGGAGGAGACGCAGACGCTTCACGAGGCCCTAGTCTGCCCCACGGATCTCGGTGCGCGGGACGTGGTGCACAGGAAAGGCCACCGAGCGAGCGATGAAGCAGAGGGCGTTGGCCCTCGCGTGCGCAGCCTCGGCGTCGGCGACGCGGTCCGCCTCGAGGATCGTGACGACCGGGTGCAGCGTCGCCTCGGTGAGTTCGCCGGACCCGTCGCGGTTGAGGTTCAGGCTCGCCGTCGCACGGTCCTCGTAGGCGACGACCGTGAAGCCCTCGGTCACGGCGACGTGCAGGTAGCTCAGCATGTGGCACTGCGCGAGCGCGGCGAGGACGAGCTCCTCGGGGTTCCAGCGGTCGCGGTCACCGCGGAACGTCGGATCGGCGGACCCCTGCACGACGTGCTTCCCCGCCGCCCGGACGTCGTGGTCGCGGCCGTAGTCGCGGTAGCCGCTCGTCCCGGTGCCGGNTCGCCGGTCCACTGGACGGAGACCCTCGTAGAGTGGTCGGACACGGTGTGCTCCTCGGTGATCAGTACGATT
>NZ_BACZ01000065.1 GCF_000333375.1 Curtobacterium sp. B18 | reverse complement strand
CCCTTGGCGCGGAACGCGCTGTAGACGCTGAGGTCGCCGAGGGCGGTCTTCTTGCTCTTCGCGTCCGCCTTGGCCCGCGCACGCTGCTCAGACATCAGGGTCTCGAACGCGGTGCGGTCGACCTGGACGCCCGCTTCCTCGGCCATCTCCATGGTGAGGTCGATCGGGAAGCCGAAGGTGTCGTGCAGCAGGAACGCCGTGTCGCCGCCGATCGAGGGCGCACCGTCCTGCTTCGCCCGCTCGACCGCGACGTCGAGGATCGTCGTGCCCTGCGCGAGCGTGCGGAGGAAGGTCTCCTCCTCCGCGTAGGCGATGCGCGCGATCCGGTCGTAGTCGCTCGCGACCTCGGGGTAGGCGTCGCGCATGGCGTCGCGGGACTCGGGGAACAGCTGCGGGAACGTCGCGCCCTCGACACCGAGGAGCCGCATCGCACGCACGGTGCGGCGGAGCAGGCGACGGAGGATGTACCCGCGTCCCTCGTTCGACGGGGAGACGCCGTCGGCGATGAGCATGAGCGCCGACCGGACGTGGTCCGCGATCACGCGCATCCGGACGTCGTCCTCGTGCACGGCGCCGTACCGGCGCCCGGAGATCTCCGCCGCCTTGTCGAGGACCGGCCGCACCTGGTCGATCTCGTACATGTTGTCGACGCCCTGCTTGATGAAGGCGACGCGCTCGAGCCCCATGCCGGTGTCGATGTTCTTGTTCGGCAGCTCGCCGGTGATCTCGAAGTCGTACTTCGAGCGGACGTCGGCGATCTGGTACTGCATGAACACGAGGTTCCAGATCTCGACGTAGCGGTCGTCGTCGGTCGCCGGACCGCCGTCGATGCCGTACTCGGGACCGCGGTCGAAGAAGATCTCCGAGCAGGGGCCCGCCGGACCGGGCTGACCGGTCGACCAGTAGTTGGTGTCCTTGCCGAGCCGCTGGATCCGCTCGTCGGGGAGCGAGGAGTGCGCCTTCCAGAACGCGATCGCCTCGTCGTCGTCCTCGTACACGGTGACCCACAGGTCGTCGGGCGAGAAGCCGAGGCCGCCGTCGGACTCCGGCGTCGTCAGGAACTGCCAGGCGAACTCGATCGCCTGTTCCTTGAAGTAGTCGCCGAACGAGAAGTTGCCGTTCATCTGGAAGAACGTGCCGTGCCGCGGGGTCTTGCCGACCTCTTCGATGTCGTTCGTGCGGATGCACTTCTGCACGCTCGTGGCGCGGGGGTACGGCGCCGGGATGAGTCCGGTCAGGTACGGGATGAACGGCACCATGCCGGCGACCGTGAACAGGAGCGAGGGGTCGTCCGAGACGAGCGAGGCGGACGGGACGACGGTGTGTCCGCGGTCGCCGAAGAACTGGAGCCAACGGCGGCGGATCTCTGCGGTCTGCATGGTGCTTCCTGATTCANGTTCGGCGGGAGAGTGTGCGTCGAGGAGGACGTCAGACGTCGGTGCGGAGCTCGGCCTCGCGGGAGCGGTAGCCGTCCGCGACGGCGCCGGTGAAGGCCTTCGTGCGAGCGTTCACGTCGGCGAAGAACCGCGCACCACCGGGGGTGTTCGCGACCTTGTGCGCGACGGCGAACCCGATGACGACGCCGACGGCGACGAAGAACAGCTGCTTCACGGTGCCTCTCCCTCTGCGCACGCGAGCGGTGCGTGCCCAGACGATCCTACCGGCGGTGCCGACCGGGGACGCCGAACGGCGGGCCGTCCTGCTGAGAGGACGACCCGCCGTTCGGGTGTGATCAGTGGATCAGCGAGCTGCGTAGTACTCGACGACGAGCTGCACTTCACAGGTCACGGGGACCTCGGCGCGCTTCGGACGACGAGCCAGGCGGGCCTGGAGCTTGTCGATCTCGACCTCGAGGTAGCCCGGGACCTTCGGCAGGACTTCCTGGTGCCCACCGGCGGCGGCGACCTGGAACGGCTCGAGGGACTCGGAGCGCTGCTTGACGTGGATGAGCTGCCCCTCCTTCACGCGGAAGGACGGACGGTCGACGAGCTTGCCGTCGACGAGGATGTGGCGGTGCACGATCAGCTGACGGGCCTGCGCGGTGGTGCGGGCGAAGCCGGCACGCAGCACGAGGGCGTCGAGGCGCTGCTCGAGGAGCTCGACCAGGTTCTCACCGGTCAGGCCCTTCGTCTTGCGGGCCTCTTCGAAGACGATGCGGAGCTGCTTCTCGCGGATGCCGTACTGGGCGCGCAGACGCTGCTTCTCACGGAGACGGACGGCGTAGTCGCTGTCCGCACGACGGCGGGTGCGGCCGTGCTCACCGGGGCCGTAGGGGCGCTTCTCGAGGTAACGGGCCGCCTTCGGCGTCAGCGGGATGCCGAGCGCGCGCGAGAGGCGGGTCTTGCTGCGGGTACGTGACTTGGTAGACACAGGGTCCTTTTCTCTGTCTGAACTGAATGACTCGAGGGGAACCGCTCGACCATGGGAAACGAGACACACGGAAGGAACGAGCCCCGACGACGGGATCCAGAGGGATGAGCCTGTGGGATCGGACGGCTACAGTCCGAACCTCTGCCCCCGTACCACCGGAGTGGCACTCTGTCCTCGACGCAGCCGTGCTCGAGGACCAGGACGTAGGCCCGGCAATGCTAGCAGGATCTCGGCGCGGTCACTACTCGCCGCGGGTGATCTTCCGGAGTCGCTCGAGTCGCGGGCCGACCTCGCGCTCGAAGCCGTTCGCCGTCGGGGTGTAGTACTCGGTGCCCTCGAGCGCGTCCGGCAGGTACTGCTGCTCGGCGACACCGTGCTCGGCGTCGTGCGAGTAGACGTAGCCCTTGCCGTGGCCGAGCCGCTTCGCCCCCGGGTAGTGGGCGTCGCGGAGGTGCATCGGCACGACCCCGAGCCGACCGGCCTTGACGTCGGCGATCGCGGCGTTCACGCCGTTGTAGGCGGCGTTCGACTTCGGCGCGGTCGCCAGGTAGACGACCGCCTCGGCCAACGGGATCCGGCCCTCGGGCATGCCGATCAGCTGGACGGCCTGTGCGGCCGCGACCGCGATCGGCAGCGCCTGGGGGTCGGCCATGCCGATGTCCTCGGATGCCGAGATGATGATCCGCCTGGCGATGAACCGAGGGTCCTCCCCCGCCTCGATCATCCGCGCCAGGTAGTGGAGTGCGGCGTCGACGTCGCTCCCCCGGACGCTCTTGATGAAGGCGCTGATCACGTCGTAGTGCTCGTCGCCCTGGCGGTCGTAGCGGAGCAGTGCCCGGTCGACCGCGGCCGCGACGGTGTCGGCGTCGACGACCGGGACGGTGTCGACGCCGTCGAGCGTGCCGTCCGCATCGTCGTCGGCCTGCGCCGCCACGGCGGAGGACGCCGCGGCCTCGAGCGCGGTCAGGGCGCGACGGGCGTCGCCGGAGGAGAGCCGGACGATGGCGCTGCGGGCCTCGTCACCGAGGACGACCGATCCGCCGAGGCCCCGCGGGTCCTCGACGGCACGGTCGACGAGCATGCCGAGGTCCTCGTCGGTGAGGGGCTTGAGCGTCAGCAGCAGCGACCGGGACAGCAGCGGCGAGATGACCGAGAACGACGGGTTCTCGGTCGTCGCCGCGATGAGGATGACCCAGCCGTTCTCGACGCCGGGCAGGAGGGCATCCTGCTGCGCCTTGCTGAACCGGTGGATCTCGTCGAGGAACAGGACGGTGGTGGAGCCGTAGAGGTCGCGGTGGGTGAGCGCCTTCTCCATGACCTCGCGCACGTCCTTGACGCCCGCGGTGACGGCGGAGAGCTCGACGAACTCGCGACCGGACTGCCGGGCGATGGCCTGCGCCAGGGTGGTCTTGCCGGTACCGGGCGGCCCCCACAGGATCACCGAGACGCCGCCGGGGTTCTCGCGCGTGCCGGTCGCGAGCTGCACGAGGGGGCTGCCGCGGCCGAGCAGGTGCTGCTGGCCGGCGACCTCGTCGAGGCTGGTCGGCCGCATCCGGACCGCGAGCGGGACGGACCCCTGCGCCAACCCGGCGCGACCGCCGGTGGTGGGCGCACGCATGCCCGAACGGTCCGCTGCCATGTGACCAATCGTAGGCCGACCCACCGACAGGGGCGTGCCTCCAGGCCTCCGACAGAGCCGTTTCCAGTACGCTCGTCGCACACTCGACGAGAGGTACGACCAGCACCGTGGCACCGAAGAACCAGGCGCGTGACAACCGGGAGGCGCGTGAGCGCCTCCGCCTCTACACGGCACGGCAGGGCCTGCACGAACGGCAGCGGCGCCGTCGGCTGCGGGACAACGTCGTCGGTGCCGGCGTGCTCGTGCTCGTCGCCGCGCTCGCGACCGGCTCGCAGCTCGCGTTCGCCGGGTCGCAGGGCGGCGGGGCGGACGCGAGCGCGAGTGCCTCCGCGACCGCGACGCCGACCCCGTCCGCGAGTGCCACCGCGGGGAACACCGGCGACGTCCCGAGCAAGTCCATCGCGAAGGACTCCACCTGGACCGGTTCGCTCACCCTCAACAAGGACGTGGAGCTCGGCATCGAGCTGGACGGCGAGAAGGCACCCCAGGCCGCGAGCGTCGAGATCACGCTCATCCAGGAGCAGTTCTACAACGGCACCACCTGCCACCGACTCGCCGACAGCACGGGGTTCGCGTTCCTGCAGTGCGGCTCTGCGAACGGCGACGGCACCGGCGACGCCGGCTTCCAGTACGGCCCGCTCGAGAACGTCCCGAGTGACGGCAAGTACACCAAGGGCACCATCGCCATCGCCCGCGGCTCGTCGCCGTACTCGCAGACCACGCAGTTCTTCATCGTCTACGGCGACACCACGCTGGACGGCTCCACCGGCGGCTACACCGTCGTCGGGAAGGTCACCAGCGGCCTCGACGAACTCGAGTCGAAGATCACGTCGAAGGGCATCTCGTCGGCCGGCAGCGACGGCACCGGCGAGCCGAAGGTGGCGACCAAGATCACCGGCGCGACGATCGAGCAGGAGAAGTAGTCCACAGGCTCGCCGACCGGGCGGGTCGCAGATGCGCTCCGTGCAATAGGCTGACGACCTGACCGTGCCGACGGCGACGTCGGTGATGCACGACCACGATCGAGGCGAGACCTGTGGGACCTGACGAAGCAACGACCTGGGGGCGGGTCGACGAGAACGGGACGGTGTACGTCCGGTACGAGGACACCGAGAAAGCCGTCGGTGAGTACCCGGACGCGACACCCGACGAAGCCCTCGCCTACTTCGCGCGGAAGTACGCCGACCTCGAGGGGCAGGTGAAGATCGCCGAGCAGCGCGTCCAGCGTGGTGCCTCGGCGAACGACGTCGCCCGCACGGTGGAGCACCTGCAGGCCCTCGTGGCCGAGGCCCGGGTCGTCGGCGACCTCAAGTCGCTCGAGACCCGCGTCGCCGCCCTGACCGAGCAGCTCGGCTCCCTGACGAAGGAGCAGGCGGAACAGGCCCAGCAGGCCCTCGCGGACGCCCTGGCGCACCGCACCGCCCTGGTGGAGGAGGCCGAGGCCCTCGCCGCGGTCGACCCGGCACGGGCGCAGTGGAAGCAGATCACCGCGCAGCTCGACGACGTCTTCGCGCGGTGGCAGCAGCACCAGCACGACGGCCCGCGCATCCCCAAGAACGAGGCGAACGAGCTCTGGAAGCGCTTCCGCGCCGCCCGCTCGACCGTCGACCAGCACCGTCGCGCGTTCTACTCCGAGCTCGATGCGCAGCACCGCGACGCTCGCAACCGCAAGCAGGAGCTCGTGCAGCAGGCTGAGGCGCTCGCTCCCCGCGGGTCCGACGCGATCCCGGCGTACCGCGAACTGCTCGACGACTGGAAGGGCGCGGGGCGGGCCGGCAAGCGGCACGACGATGCGCTCTGGGCTCGCTTCAAGGCCGCGGGTGACGTGCTGTTCGAGCAGCGCCACGCCGAAGCCGCTGCCGAGAACGTCGAGTACTCGGCGAACCTCGAAGCGAAGCAGGCCCTCCTCACCGAGGCCGAGCCGCTCCTGAAGGTCACCGACCGGGCTGCCGCACGCAAGACCCTGACGGGCATCCAGCGTCGGTGGGACGAGATCGGCAAGGTCCCCCGTGCGGACGTCCGGCGCATCGAAGACCGCCTGCGCGCCGTCGAGGACCACGTCCGCAGCCTCGAAGACGAGCACTGGAAGGCCTCCGACCCGGAGCGCAAGGCCCGTCAGACCGGGCTCGCGAGCCAGCTCGAGGACGCCATCGGCAAGCTCGAGTCCGAGCTCGCCGAGGCGCAGGCCTCGGGAGACGCCCGCAAGATCAAGGAGGCGCAGGAAGCGCTCGACGCCCGCAAGATCTGGCTCGACGCCCTCGGCGGCTGATCGGTCCCGTCCGACGGACCCTGTACGACGAAGCCCCCGTGACCGATCGGTCACGGGGGCTTCGTCGTTCCAGACGGGTCAGACGACCGCGGGCAGGCCCAGCAGCGTCCGGATGTCACGGTCGTCCTGCCGCATCTGCTCGGCGAGCTCGTCCATCGAGTCGAACTTCACCATGCCGCGCACGTACGAGACGAACAGGACCGAGATCGTGTCGCCGTAGAGGTCGATGTCGACGTCGAGCAGGTGCGCCTCGATCTGCTTCGCCGGGACCCCCTCGAACGTCGGGTTGTTGCCGACGGACACCGCAGCCGGGTACACGGTGCCGTCGTGCAGCACCCGTGCCGCGTAGACGCCGTCGGCGGGGATGAAGCCCTCGGACGCCGGGTCGAGGTTCGCCGTCGGGTAGCCCATCGCCCGGCCGCGCTCGTTCCCGTGCACGACGACGCTCCGCACGGCGTGCTCACGGCCGAGCAGCCGCGCGGCCTCGGCCACGCGGCCGTCGCCGAGGAGCTCGCGGATCCACGTCGAGGAGACCCGACGCTCGCCGTCCGGACGCACGTCGTCCACCAGGTCGACGTCGTCGATGAGCTCGACGGTGAAGCCGTACCGCTGGCCCAACGTGCGCAGGAGCGCGACGTCGCCGGCGCCCTTCGCACCGAAGCGGAAGTCGCTGCCGACGAACACGAGCTTCGCGTGCAGGGTGTCGACGAGGATCTCGGACACGAAGACCTCTGGTGCCTTCGACTGCAGGTCCTGGTCGAACCGGAGCAGCAGGGTGGCGTCGACCCCGACGTCATCGAGCAGTTCCCGGCGCTGGGCGGGGCTCGTCAGCGCGGGCGGCACCTTGTCCGGGTCGATGACGTTGAGCGGGTGCCGGTCGAACGTGACGACCGTGGAGACGAGGGCGTGCTCGCGCGCGGCACGCTCGAGGTGCGCGATGACCGCGCGGTGCCCGACGTGGACGCCGTCGAACTTGCCGATGGTGACGGCGCTCGGGCCGAAGCCCTGCGCCACGTCGGCGGTGTCGTCGTAGTACTGCACGTCGGTCCCTACTCGCCGGCCGGAACGGCGGACGGGGTCGTCTCGGTCGCGGTGGCGGTGCGGTGGTGCTTGCGGAGCCACCAGAGTCCGGCCGCCGGCAGCACGAGCGGCGCGAAGGCGTAGCCCAGGCCGTAGTACGACCAGATGGTGTCGTCCGGGAACAGCTGCCGGTCGACGAGCGACAGCGTCCCGATCACGAGCACACCGGTCATCTCGAAGACGATGGTCACGCAGGCGACGCGGTACCAGAACCGACCCGGCACGATGAGCGCGATCATCGCGACGATGTACACGACCGCGGCGACGGCGCTGAGCGTGTACGCGAACGGTGCGAACGAGAACTTCTCGATGATCTGCACGACGCTGCGACCCGTCGCCGCCAGCGCGAGGATGCCGTAGACGGCGATGAGGACGCGGCCGATGCCGGTCGCGAGGGAGGATCTGGTCGCCATTGCACCGATTCTACCGACGGCGGACGACCACCATGACGCACCACGACGAACACGCAGCAGCCGGGGTGCGGCTGCGGGCGGGTCAGTTCAGGGCGAACCAGATCTGGTACATCCGGTAGACCATCACCGCGACCGTGAACGCACCGGCGCCGAGGACGACGGTGCTCCACTTCGTCCGGTCGACGAGGGCCCAGACGATGGCCGCCGGCGGGACGAGGAGCACCGACACCGCGTACACGCCGAACTCGAGTGCGTTGCCGACCGGCGGGCTGCCCGTGAGCGGCAGGACGAGCGAGATCACGCCCTGGGCGAGGAGCAGCAGCTCGATGAGTGCGAGGGACCCGACCGTGTAGTCGTTCGGCTTCCAGCCGACGAAGCCGACGACCACGGCGAAGAGCCCGGCGAGCACGGCGAGCACGAGCTGGACCCACATGAACCACTCGATCACGCGCCCACCCCCGGCGCCGTCGGGAAGTTCGTGATGACGCGGAGGAGACCGCGACGCACCGAGACGAGGCCGACGAGCCGGTCCCCCTCGGTCGCGACGGCGGCGACCGGGCCGTCGGTGTCCGGGTGGTCGGCGGCGACACGCTTGCCGTCGGCGAGGTCCTTGGCGTCGGCCGGGTCGAGCGGCACGGACGGGAACAGGGTGCGGGCGACGTCGACCGGTCGGGCGAGTGCGGCGCGGACGTCGACGGACTCGTCCTCGAGGTCGATCGCGTCGTCGACGCTGAAGGGGCCGACCTCGGTCCGGCGGAGCGCGGTCAGGTGCGCACCGGTCCCGAGCGCGGCGCCGACGTCGCGGGCCAGGGCGCGGACGTACGTCCCGGACGAGCAGGTGACGACCACGTCGAGGTCGACCACGGCGGTGTCGGTGCCGTCGACGGTCACCAAACGGTCGCCCCGGCCGGTGACGTCGAAGTGCGACACCGTGACCGTGCGGGAGTGCAGGACGACCGCTTCGCCCTTGCGTGCGAGGTCGTAGGCGCGGCGACCGTCGACCTTGATGGCGCTGACGGTCGAGGGCACCTGCGAGATCACGCCGCGCTGGGCGGCCACGGCCCGCTCGACCGCTTCCTCGGAGACGTCGGCGGACGCGGTGCCGACCGCTGTGGTGGGCGCACCGTCAGCGTCGTCGGAGTCGGTGGACACACCGAGGCGGATCGTCGCCGTGTACGTCTTGCCGAGGCCGACGAGGTGCGTCAGGAGCCGGGTCGACGGACCGATCCCGAGGAGCAGCAGACCGGTCGCCATCGGGTCGAGCGTGCCGGCGTGGCCGACCTTCTTCAGGCCGAGCCGACGTCGGGCGATCGAGACCACCCGGTGACTGGAGATCCCCTGCGGCTTGTCGACGAGGAGGATGCCGTCGGGCGCGGATTCGAGCACCAGAGGAGATTACCAGCGCTCCGGCCGGTCAGCAGGCGTCGTTCCACTCACGACGCGGGTGGTCCGGGTCCGTGACGTCCAGCACCGCGGAGGCCGCGATCTTGACGTCCGCACGACGCTCGAGGCGCCCGGACTCCTGCTCCACCCACAGCGACCAGCGCCAGAGCGTTCGCGTGTGGTGCGCGAGGACCCCGTGCCCGTGCACGACGAGCACGCCGGGGCCCTCGCCGGTGGAGCGGAACGGCGCGACCAGGTCCGCTCGCAGGGTGTCCACGTCGCCGGAGGGCGCCGCCGCCGCCATCGCGGACACACCGTGCTGCTCGAAGCCGCCGACGAGGCCGGCCGCGACGCGCTCGAGGTCGGTGCCGGCCTGACCGTCGATGCCGACGACGGTCCGGTTCGTGCCGACCTGCGCGATCACCTCGGCCGCGATCGCGGCCATGGTGTCGATCTCCTGGGGTGCCCAACGTGCCATGCACCCACCGTAGGCTGTCGTGGTGAACGCGAGTCGTGCCTCCCGTCCGGATGTGGACAACCGGACCCGTCCACAGGACGCAAACCGACAAGCGGACATCGCGACACCGCTCATCGCGTGGTTCCGTGCCGAGGCACGGGACCTGCCTTGGCGACGACCGGGTTTCCCCGCGTGGGGCACGCTGGTCAGCGAGATCATGCTGCAGCAGACCCAGGTCGCGCGCGTCGTCCCCCGACTGGAGGCGTGGCTCACGAGGTGGCCGACGCCTGCGGACCTCGCGGCCTCACCCCCGGCGGACGCGGTGCGGGCCTGGGACCGGCTCGGCTACCCGAGACGGGCACTCGCCCTGCACGCGGCCGCGACGGCGATCGCCGAGCAGCACGGCAACGTCGTGCCACGGGACGTCGATGCGCTGCTCGCGCTGCCCGGTATCGGCGACTACACGGCGCGGGCGGTCGCGGTCTTCGCGTACGGCGACCGGCACCCGGTCGTCGACGTCAACGTCCGTCGTGTGCTCGCCCGCGCGCTGCTCGGGCAGGGCGAGCCCGGCCCGGCGAAGGCGAAGCGCGACCTGCCGCTCATGGAATCGGTGCTGCCGGAGGACCGCGACGACGCGGCGGCGACGAACGCCGCGGTGATGGAGCTCGGCGCGCTCGTCTGTGTCGCCCGCTCCCCCGCCTGCGATGCCTGTCCGATCGCGGACCGTTGCGCCTGGCGGGCCGCCGGGTACCCCGAGCACGACGGGCCACGGGCCCCTCGGCAGGCGAAGTTCGCCGGCAGCGACCGCCAGGTGCGCGGGCTCATCATGGCGGAGCTGCGCGCCAGCGACGTCCCGGTCACCCGCGACGAGATCGAACCGGTGTGGCCGGACGCCGAACAGCGGGACCGGGCGCTCGCGTCGCTCCTGCGCGACGGACTGGCCGTCGGGGACGACGCGAGCGGCTACCGGCTCCCGGAGGGCTGACCGGACGGGTCAGGCACGCGCCTCGTCGGCGTCGTCCTCGTCCGCATCCTCGTCCTCGTCGTGCTTGTACGGGTCGGCGTCGCCGGCGTAGCTCGCACCGGCCGCCGCCGCACGGACCTGCTCGTCACGCACCTGGGCCTGCACGAGCAGGTCCTCCATGTGCGCCGAGGTCTCCGGCAGCGCGTCGGCGATGAACTCGAGCGACGGGGTGAGCCGTGCGGTGATGTTCTTGCCGACCTCGGACCGGAGCATGCCCGTCGCGGCCTTGAGCGCCGCAGCGGAGTCGGCGCGTTCCTCGTCGGTGCCGTACACGGTGTAGAAGATCGACGCGTGCTGCAGGTCACCGGTCACACGGACGTCGGTGATCGTCACGAACCCGAGCCGCGGGTCGCGCAGCCCCTTGTCGAGTCGGCGTGCGACGACTTCCTTGATGCGGTCCGCCATCTTGCGTGCGCGCTGCGGATCGGCCATGGGTGCCTCCTGTGGAGATGTCTTGCTCTGGAACGGGGCTGGGCCCCGGCCTCCCGTGAAGGAAGCCGGGGCCCAGGGTAGTCACGCGATCAGTCGCGCGGCTTCTCGACGAGCTCGGTGGTCTCGATCTCGTCGCCGATCTGGATGTCGTTGAACTTGCCCAGACCGATACCGGCTTCGAAGTCCGTGCGGACCTCGGTGACGTCGTCCTTGAAGCGACGCAGCGACTCGATGGCCAGACCATCGGCGAGCACCACGCCTTCTCGGATGACGCGAGCCTTGGCGTTGCGCGTGATCGTGCCGGAGCGGACGATGACACCCGCGATGTTGCCGAACTTCGAGGAACGGAACACCTCGCGGATCTCGGCGACACCCGACTGGACCTCTTCGTACTCGGGCTTGAGCATGCCCTTGAGGGACTGCTCGATGTCCTCGAGTGCGTTGTAGATGACCGAGTAGAAGCGCACGTCGATGCCTTCGCGCGCCGCACGCTCGCGGGCCTTGACGTCCGGGCGGACGTTGAAGCCGACGACGATCGCGTTGTCGATCGTGGCCAGGTCGATGTCCGACTCCGTGATCGCACCGACGCCGCGGTGCAGGATCCGGAGCTGGACGCTGTCGTCGACCTCGATGTCCAGGAGCGACTGCTCGAGTGCCTCGACGGCACCGGAGACGTCACCCTTGATGATGAGGTTGAGCGAGTCGACCTTGCCCTCTTCGAGTGCACGGGTGAAGTCCTCGAGCGAGATGCGCTTGCGGGCCTTGGCCAGCTGGGCGTTGCGCTCGGCGGCTTCACGCTTCTCGGCGATCTGACGTGCCGTGCGGTCCTCTTCGGTGACGAGGAACGTGTCGCCGGCGCGGGGCACCGAGGACAGACCCTGCACCTGGACCGGGCGGCTCGGCGTCGCGGCCTTGACCGCCACGCCGTTCTCGTCGGTCATCGCACGGACGCGACCGTAGGCCGTGCCCGCGACGATGGCGTCGCCGACGTGCAGCGTGCCGGACTGGATGAGCACGGTCGCAACCGAACCACGGCCCTTGTCGAGGCGTGCTTCGATCGCCACACCGCGGGCGTCCTTGTCGGGGTTCGCACGCAGGTCGAGACCGGCGTCGGCCGTGAGCAGCACCGCGTCCAGGAGGTCCTGGATACCGATGTTCTGACGAGCCGACACGTCGACGAACATGACGTCGCCGCCGTACTCCTCGGCCACCAGGTTGTACTCGGTGAGCTGCTGGCGGACCTTGGCCGGGTTCGCGCCTTCCTTGTCGATCTTGTTCACCGCGACCACGATCGGCACACCGGCCGACTGCGCGTGGTTCAGTGCCTCGATCGTCTGGGGCATGATGCCGTCGTCTGCCGCGACCACGAGGATCGCGATGTCCGTCACCTGGGCACCACGGGCACGCATGGCAGTGAAGGCCTCGTGACCCGGGGTGTCGATGAAGGTGATCGGGCGCTCGATGCCCTCGTGCTCGGTGACGATCTGGTACGCACCGATGTGCTGGGTGATGCCACCGGCCTCGCCCTCGACGACCTTCGAGTTGCGGATGGCGTCGAGCAGGCGGGTCTTGCCGTGGTCGACGTGACCCATGACGGTGACCACCGGAGGCCGCTGCTGCAGCACCGAGTCGTCCTCGTCGTCCAGCTCGGCCTCGAGGTCGATGTCGAAGCCCTCGAGGAGTTCCTTGTCCTCGTCCTCGGGCGAGACGATCTGGATCTTGTAGCCCAGCTCCTCGCCGAGGACCTCGAACGTGGCCTCGTCCAGCGACTCGGTCGCGGTCGCCATCTCACCGAGGTGGAACAGCACCGTCACCAGGTTGCCGGGGCTCGCGTCGATCTTGTCCGCGAAGTCCGAGATGCTCGCACCGCGACGCAGACGGACGACCGTGTTGCCGTCGCCACGAGGGACCTGCACACCACCGAGCGACGGCGCCTGCCGCATCTCGTACTCGGCGCGCTTCGTCCGCTTCGACTTGCGGGCACGGCTCTTGCCGCCACCGCGACCGAACGCACCAGCGGTACCGCCACCGGGGCCCCGACCGCGGCCACCGCCACCGGGCGGGAACGCGGGCCGCTGAAGGCCGGACGCGGGAAGCCCCCACCAGCACCCCGGGCACCGCCCGGACGACCACCGGGGCCGCCACGACCGCCGCCACCCTGGCCGGGCGTTGCCCAAACCCTTCGGACCGGTGCCCTGACCGGACCACCGGGACGCGGCGCCCCGAACGGGGAACGCCCGGACGCGACGGGGCGGGACGCGGGATGCCGTTGCCGCCACCGGCGCCGCCGGGGGGCGCTGGCCCATGCCCTGGTTGGACGAGTACGGGTTGTTGCCCGGACGCGGCGGGCGCGAGCCCATGCCCTGGCTCGACGCGTAGGGGTTGTTGCCGGGGCGTGCGCCCGGCTTCGGGCCACCCGGCTTCGGGCCGGCTGCGGCACCGGGCTTCGGTGCGCCGCCGGGCTTGACGGCGTCGCCCTTCGGCTCGGCTGCTGCGTCGGGACCGGCGTCGCCGGACTTCTCGGCAGCGGCGGCCTTGCGAGCAGCCTCGGCCTCGGCCTGTCGCTGGGCGACGGACTTCGGGGCGGCCGGGGTCGGCACGTCGGCGGCGGGCGCCTGCACCTCGGGCTCGGGCTCGGGGGTGGGGGCCGGACGGACCGGACCGGGGCGGGGGCCGCCGGGCTTCGGTGCGCCCGACTTCGGCGCCGCGGTCTTGGCCGGCGCACTCGGGGTCTGTGCCGCAGCGGGCTTCGACGCCGAGGCGCCGTCAGCCTGCAACGCAGCGCGGAGCTTGCGTGCGACGGGGGGTTCGACACTGGAGCTCGGGCCCTTGACGAACTCGCCGAGTTCCTTGAGCTTCTCCATTGCGGTCTTGCTGTCGACACCGAGTTCGGATGCGATCTCGTGTACGCGTGGTTTTGCCACTGTTCTCCTTCACGGGTCCCACCCCGTGCAAGGGGCAGGACTCAATGGATGACGGGTCTCATTTCGAGCCGCTCATCAGTTGTCCATAAGCCGTTCAGCCTGTTCTGTCATGTCCTGGTCGCGTGCCTGAGGTTCGGGGCGCCGGAGCGCTTCGAGGTAGTCACGGACCGCGGACGTGTCCGGTTCATGATCGAGCCGGAGCGCCCGGCGGAAAGCCCGGCGCTTGACGGCCTGATCATGTGCTTCGACGGTCGGTGTGAGCCACGCTCCCCGCCCCGGCATGACTGCCTTCGGGTCCGCCACGACACGACCGTCGCTCAGGGCGACGACACGGAGGAGGGAGGACCGGGGAGCACGACGGCGACTGCCGATGCATG
This sequence comes from Curtobacterium sp. B18, assembly GCF_000333375.1. Classification (GTDB taxonomy): domain Bacteria; phylum Actinomycetota; class Actinomycetes; order Actinomycetales; family Microbacteriaceae; genus Curtobacterium. Next base: position 5,769 of record NZ_BACZ01000065.1, on the reverse strand, counting down.
TTCTGACGGGAACCACCTTACTCCTCCCCTCCGACGACCGCGATCCGGCGCGCCCGGATCGGACGTGCCACGAGCGAAACCGTCAGTCCTCGCCGTCCAGGATCGAGTCCGGCTGGATGTCGATCCGGGCACCGGTGAGCTTCGCGGCGAGGCGGGCGTTCTGCCCTTCCTTGCCGATCGCGAGCGACAGCTGGTAGTCCGGCACGAGGGCGCGGACGGCCTTCGTCGAGGCGTCGAGCACGAAGGCGCTCGTCACCTTGGCCGGCGACAGCGCGCTCGCCACGAACGAGGCCAGGTCGGACGAGTAGTCGACGATGTCGATCTTCTCGGCGCCGAGCTCGGTCGTCACGGCGCGGACGCGGGCACCGAGCTCGCCGATGCACGCACCCTTCGCGTTCACGCCGGGTTCGTTGGCCTTGACCGCGATCTTCGTGCGGTGTCCGGCCTCGCGGGCGAGGGAGGTGATCTCCACGACACCGGACGCGATCTCCGGCACCTCGAGCGCGAAGAGCTTGCGGACCAGGCCCGGGTGGGTGCGCGACACGGTGATCTGCGGGCCCTTGGCACCACGACCGACGCTCGTCACGTACACGCGGATGCGCGAACCGTGCTTGTACTCCTCGCCGGGCACCTGCTCCTCGGGTGGGAGGATGGCCTCGACCGTGCCGAGGTCGACGTGCACCATCTTCGGGTTCGGGCCCTGCTGGACCACGCCCGCGACGATGTCGCCCTCCTTGCCGCGGAACTCGCCGAGGATCTTGTCGTCGCCGATGTCGCGCAGGCGCTGGTTGATGACCTGCTTCGCGGCGAAGGCGGCGATGCGACCGAAGTCGCTCGGCTGGTCGACGGCCTCGCCGATGACGGCGCCCTCGTCGTCGCGCTCGGGCACGAAGACGGACACCTCGCCCGACTTGCGGTCGAGCTCGACGCGGGTCTGTGCGTCGACGGGCTCCTCGTTCTCCGCGCGGTGCTTCTGGTACGCGGTCAGGATGGCCTGTTCGATGATCTGGACGAGTTCGTCGAACGGGATCTCCCGCTCACGCTCCATGAGTCGCAGGACTGCGAGATCGATCTTCACCGAGGGCCTCCGTATTCAGATGAGTCGCTTCCGCGGATGGAACGGCGCGGAAGTCGGCGACCAGACTACCGCACTGCGGGTGGCGGACCCGGCCGGACGACGGACGAGAGGTGGGCCCCGCCCGCCGGTGCCCGCGCACCGCGCCAGCCGGGTGACGGCCGAGACGGGAGGCGCGGTGCCAGAGGGCACCGCGCCTCCCGTCCGCTGGTCGGTCGCGTCTAGATCGCGCGGATCGCCTCGAGCAGCTCGGCCACGGGCACGTCGCGGCGTTCGCCGCTCGCGCGGTTCCACAGCTCGACGACGCCGTCGGCGGCGCCGCGACCCGCGACGACGACGATCGGCATGCCGAGGAGCTCGGCGTCGCGGAGCTTCACGCCCGGCGAGACCTTCGGACGGTCGTCGTAGAGGACCTCGAAGCGCTCGCCCTCGAGGTCGTCGACGATCGAGGTCGCCAGGTCGTAGGCGACCTCGTCCTTGCCGGTCGCGACGACGTGCACGTCGAACGGTGCGACGTTCTTCGGCCAGGCGAGGCCCTTCTCGTCGTTGTGCGCCTCGGCCAGGATCGCGAGGATGCGCGTCACGCCGATGCCGTACGAGCCCATCGTGACCGTGGCGAGCTTGCCGTTCTCGTCCTGCACCTTGAGGCCCAGCGCCTCGGCGTACTTCCGCCCCAGCTGGAAGACATGGCCGATCTCCATGCCACGAGCGGTCTCGAGCGGGCCGGAGCCGTCCGGTGCGGGGTCGCCGGCGCGGACGTCGGAGACCTCGGCCACGCCGTCGGCGACGAAGTCACGACCGGCGACGAGGCCGGACACGTGCACGCCGCGCTCGTTGGCGCCCGTGACCCACGCGGTGCCGTCGACCACGCGGGGGTCGACGAAGTAGCGGATGCCGGTCGCGCTGTCGACCCCGAGGACCTGCGGGCCGATGTAGCCCTTGACCAGGCCCCGGTGCTTGCGGAAGTCGTCGTCGCCCGCGGGCTCGACCTCGGCCGGGGCGAACGCCACCTCGGCGCGCTTCAGGTCGACGTCGCGGTCGCCGGGGAGGCCGACGACGACGACCTCGCGGGTGCCGTCGAGGTGCGTCAGCGCGAGGACGACGTTCTTCAGCGTGTCGGCGGCCGTCCAGGGGGCGCCGTCGCGCGGGGCGACCGCGTTCGCGTGTGCCACGAGCGTGTCGATCGTGGGGGTGTCCGACGCGGGCAGGAGCACCGCTTCCGGCTGGCCCTCGATCGGCAGCGCGTCCGGGACGGGTGTGACGTAGGCCTCGACGTTGGCCGCGTAACCGCCGGCGCTGCGGACGAAGGTGTCCTCGCCCACGTCGATCGGGTGCAGGAACTCCTCGGACTTCGAGCCGCCCATCGCGCCGGCGTCCGCCTTGACGATGACGTACTCGAGGCCGAGGCGCGCGAAGATCTTCTCGTAGGCGTCGCGCATGACCTGGTAGCTGCGCTCGAGGCCCTCGTCGGTGAGGTCGAACGAGTACGCGTCCTTCATGGTGAACTCGCGGCCGCGCAGGAGGCCGGCGCGGGGGCGTGCCTCGTCGCGGTACTTGTCCTGGATCTGGAACAGCGTGACCGGCAGGTCCTTGTAGGAGCCGTACAGGTCCTTCACCAGGAGCGCGAACATCTCCTCGTGCGTGGGCGCGAGCAGGTAGTCGGCGCCCTTGCGGTCCTGCAGGCGGAACATGCCGTCGCCGTACTCGGTCCAGCGGTTCGTCGCCTCGTACGGTTCGCGGGGCAGCAGCGCGGGGAGCAGGACCTCCTGCGCGCCGGCGGCCACCATCTCCTCGCGGATGATCGCCTCGATGCGGGCGCGGACCTTCAGCCCGAGCGGCAGCCACGCGAAGATCCCCGGGGACTGGCGACGGACGTAGCCGGCGCGGACGAGGAGCTTGGCGCTCGTCACCTCGGCGTCGGAGGGGTCGTCGCGGAGCGTACGGAGGAACAGATGCGAAAGCCGTGTGACCACGGGGCAAGCCTAGCGGCGGTGCGGGGCGGGCGGCGCTCGGGGTCGCGGGCGGCTTCCGCGCCGGGCCTCCAGTCCGACGCGACCGCGCACGGTGCGAGGTTCGCCGACCGGTGCGGCGCCAGCCGCTCCGTGCGCGCCTACAGACCCGCACCCAGCAAGCAACCCCGCACGGGATGGCGAACCCAGCACCGTGCGGGCCGGGGCCGCGCGCGGCGAACGCAGCACGGTGCGGACCGGGGCTGCGCGCGGTGGCCGCACCGCGCCTCCAGTCCGACGCGACCGCGCACGGTGCGAGGTTCGCCGACCGGTGCGGCGCCAGCCGCTCCGTGCGCGCCTACAGACCCGCACCCAGCAAGCAAGCTCGCACGGGACGGCGAACGCAGCATGGTGCGGACCGGGGCTGCGCGCGGTAGCCGCACCGCGCCTCCAGTCCGACGCGACCGCACACGGTGCGAGGTTCGCCAGCCGGTGCGGCGCCAGCCGCTCCGTGCGCCCGTACAGACCCGCACCCAGCAGGCAAGCTCGCACGGGACAGCGAACGCGGCACGGTGCGGGCCGGGGCTGCGCGGCCGCGAACGCAGCACGGTGCGGACCGGGGCAGCGCGCGGTAGCCGCACCGCGCCTCCAGGCCGACGCGACCGCGCACCGTGCGAGGTTCGCCATCCGGTACGGCGCCAGCCGCTCCGTGCGCGCCTACAGACTCGCACCCAGCAAGCAACCCCACACGGGACGGCGAACCCAGCACGGTGCGCACGCCCCAACCCGGACCCCGCAGATCCCGCCCCAGGCCGGCACGCCCCCACCCCGCCGCAGCCCGACCCCACCCGACCCACACCACGACGGACCGGAGGCCCGGCGCCACCTGGCACCGGGCCTCCGGTCAGCGGAGCAACGCGCCCGCGACTACGACGTGACGACGAGCGGCTTGCCGGTCCCGGCGGCCGGCCCCATCTCGTCCGCGAGCCGGTTCGCCTCGGTGATGAGCGTCTGGACGATCTCGGCCTCGGGGACGGTCTTGATGACCTCGCCCTTGACGAAGATCTGCCCCTTGCCGTTGCCGGACGCGACGCCGAGGTCGGCCTCACGAGCCTCGCCCGGGCCGTTCACGACGCAGCCCATGACGGCGACGCGCAGCGGGACGGTCATGCCCTCGAGCCCCTTCGTCACGTCGTTCGCCAGCTGGTAGACGTCGACCTGGGCACGGCCGCAGCTCGGGCAGGAGACGATCTCGAGCTTGCGCTCGCGCAGGTTGAGGGACTGCAGGATCTGCAGGCCGACCTTGACCTCTTGCGCAGGCGGGGCGGAGAGGGACACGCGGATGGTGTCGCCGATGCCCTCGGCCAGCAGGATGCCGAACGCCGTGGCGCTCTTGATGGTGCCCTGGAACTCGGGGCCGGCCTCGGTCACGCCGAGGTGCAGCGGCCAGTCCCCCGCGGCGGCGAGCTGGCGGTAGGCCTTCACCATGACGATCGGGTCGTTGTGCTTGACCGAGATCTTGAAGTCGTGGAAGTCGTGCTCCTCGAACAGCGAGGCTTCCCACACGGCGGACTCGACGAGCGCCTCGGGCGTGGCCTTGCCGTACTTCTGCAGCAGGCTCGGCTCGAGCGACCCGGCGTTGACGCCGATGCGGAGGGAGACGCCTGCGTCCTTCGCCGCCTTGGCGATGGCACCGACCTGGTCGTCGAACTTCCGGATGTTGCCCGGGTTCACGCGGACCGCGGCGCACCCGGCGTCGATCGCCTGGAAGACGTACTTCGGCTGGAAGTGGATGTCGGCGATCACCGGGATCTGCGACTTCTTCGCGATGATCGGCAGCGCGTCGGCATCGTCCTGGCTCGGCACGGCGACCCGCACGATGTCACAGCCCGAGGCCGTGAGCTCGGCGATCTGCTGCAGCGTCGCGTTGATGTTCGTCGTCGGCGTCGTGGTCATCGACTGGACGGAGACCGGCGCGTCGCCGCCCACGAGGACCTTGCCGACCCGGATCTGCCGGGACTTGCGGCGGGGGCTCAGGGTTTCGGGGACTTTCGGCAGACCGAGGTTCACTGCAGGCACGAAGTGCACTCTACGCGCTCCCGGTGACGGCCCGCCCCGCGTGCGCAGGATGCTCAGACGACCGTGATGAGCGGCGCGTACAGGCGCATCGCCGCGAGTGCCCGCTCGTGGTCCTCGTCGCTGGCTCCGGCGCACGCCTCGGCGACGACCGTCACGGTGGCGCCCGCGTCGGCCGCCGCCAGCGCGGTGGAGAGGACGCAGCAGTCGGTGGACACGCCGACCAGGACGAGGTGCGGACGGTCGCCGGTCACGGCCTGGAGGCGCGTCCCCCACTTGCCGAAGGACGTCTCGGTGACGACGGGGTCGCGTCGGTCCGCGGCGGCCGTCGCGAACGGCTCGGTCAGGTCCCAGAGCGGGTCGGTGTCCGGCACCAGCGCGAACGGCCACTCGCGGTAGTACGGCACCCACGCACCCTGCGGGTGCTCAGGAGCGACGAAGCGCGTGAACACCGTGCGGCCGGTGAACCGCGGCAGGAGCCGTTCGATCCCGGCGGCGGCGTGGTCGAAGCGCAGGGTCGCCCAGGGGCTGTCGCCGGTGAAGACCTCCTGCATGTCCACGACGACGAGCCACGCGTCGTCCGGCAACCCCGCGACGGCGTCGTCCACCGCGCTCACGCCTGCTCCTGCCGCCGGACGGAACCCCGGGCGAACGCCAGGTCCCGACGAC
>NZ_BACZ01000066.1 GCF_000333375.1 Curtobacterium sp. B18 | reverse complement strand
GACCTCGACCAGGGCGTGACGGCCGAGATGACCGCGGGGGAGTTCGCCCTCGGCTTCCGGTTCACCGGCGCCCGGAGCATCGTGCTCGACCACCACGGCCGGGTCTCGGACGTCTCGGTGACGGTCGCGGACGGCACCGCCGTGGTCGAGGCCCTGCTCGACGACCGTCCCGGCACCCCGCCGCACTTCGTGCACGTCCGGATCCCCGGCGCGACCTCCGACCACACGACGTCCGGCGAGCAGCAGCTCCGCGGGTGGATCGGTCTCGGCGACGCCACCGGGACCGACGTGCTGCTCGGCATCTCGACGGTCTCGTTCGCGGACGCCCGCGCGAACCTCGACGCCGCCGGCCCGTTCGACACCATGCGGGCCCGCGCGGAGCGGCTCTGGACGGACGAGCTCGGCACCCTGTCGTTCGAGGGCGCGACCCCCGACCAGCTCACGAGCCTGTACTCCGGCCTGTACCGGCTGTTCCTCTACCCGAACCGTGCCGGCGAGACCGCTCGGGACGGGGTTCCCCGGCACCGTTCCCCGTACGGTTCCGTGCAGGAGTCCCCGATCCGCGACGAACCCGGTCCCGAGGTCGTCGAGGGCCCGTTCACGACCACGAACGGCTTCTGGGACACCTACCGGACCGCCTGGCCGCTGCTCGCCCTGCTCACCCCGGACACCGCCGGCGAACTCGCGCAGGGCTTCGTCGAGCACCACCACGACGGCGGGTGGACGCCCCGGTGGAGTGCCCCCGGCGCCGAGGACTGCATGACCGGCACGACGAGCGACACCGTCTTCGCGGACCTCGCGGTGAAGGGCATCGCCGGCTTCGACCTCACCGAGGCCTACCGGAGCGCCGTGCGCAACGCGACCGTCCCGCCACGGGACGAGCGTGTCGGACGCAAGGGGAGCCTCCCGGGCGCCTTCCGAGGCCACGTCGACACGGCGACCCACGAGGGGATGAGCTGGACCCTCGACGCAGCCATCAACGACTGGGGGCTCGCCGTGATGGCGGGCCTGCTCGCCTCCCGCGCCCGGACCCCCGCGGACCTCGCACGGTACGAGGCCGAGTCGGAGTGGTTCGCCCGCCGCTCGCTGCAGTACCGGAACGTCTTCGACTCCGAGCGCGGCTTCTTCATCGGCCGCGACCCCGACGGCTCCTGGCGGGTCGGCACCGAGTTCGACCCGCGCGACTGGGGCGACGACTACACCGAGACGAACGCGTGGGGGACCGCCTTCACGGCTCCGCAAGACGGGGTCGGCGTCGTCGACCTGCACGGCGGACCCACGCGGTTCGATGCCGCGCTCGACACCTTCTTCGCCACCCCGGAGACCGGGGCGACGGTGCGGTCCGGCTCGTACGGCTTCCCCATCCACGAGATGACCGAGGCCCGCGACGTGCGGATGGGCATGCTCGGGCTGTCGAACCAGCCGGCGCACCACATCCCGTTCTTCCCGATGTTCACCGGGCGGCACGACGAGGCGCACCGCATCGTCCGCGAGGCGCTCGAGCGCCTGTTCGTCGGCTCGGACCTCGGTCAGGGCTACCCCGGCGACGAGGACAACGGCGAGATGAGCGCCTGGTACGTCTTCGCGACGATCGGCCTCTACCCGCTGGCGCCGTCCACGGGCACCTACGTCCTCGTGCCGCCGTCGGTCCGCAGGACGGTGCTGCAGCAGCCGGGAGGCGCGCCCACCGTCATCGAGGTCGCCGACGGCTCCGAGGGCGCGTACGTCGCGTCGGTGACGGTCGACGGCACGCCGTGGACGTCGGTGAGCATCCCGCACCGCGTGGTGGTGTCGGCGTCCCGGATCGAGTTCACGCTGTCGCCCGAGCCGCAGGGCTGGGCATCGGACACCCGCCCGGTCTCGGCGTCCGAGGTGCACGGCTACCGGGACACCCCCGTCGACCTGCTGCCGGTCGGCTCCGCTCCGCAGGGCTCCGCACCGCACGGCTCCTCACCGCAGGGCTCCGCACCGCACGGCGCCTCGTCGCTCGTCGACGACACCGGACGGACGGTCACGGCGGTCCCCGCGGGCACCTCGGTGTCGTTCGCGGTCGAACCGGTCCCGTCGTCGCTCTACACGGTGACCGCAGCCGAGCCGGGGACGTACTCGTGGGAGGTCGCCCTCGGGGACACCCGTGCCGCCGTGCAGGACGCGGTGTTCGACTGGGCCGGCCAGACCCGGGTGTTCCGGTTGCAGGGCTCCGGGACGGCCTTCACGGTCACGGCCGTCTCCGACCTGCCGCTCACCCAGCTCGAGCTGATCGCGGCGGACGGACAGCGTTGACCCGCCGTTCACCGGGCGAGGGCATGCTCGGCCCATGTCGATGAGCACACCCTTCGATCCCGAACAGGACGGCCGCTCGATCCCCGTGGACGGCGCCGACGAGGACGAGCTGCAGATCGAGGAGGACCGCGGCGCCGACGTCGGCGAGGACTCCGCCGACCCGAGCGTCTCGCCGGTCCGTCACGACGACGAGGACGAGGCCGGCGGCGGCCCGGTGTTCCGGCGACCGCAGGCCGGCGACCGCCTGCACCCGGACGATCTCTGACGCGTTTCCAGGGCGATTGCCAAGCGGACCGGGCATGCTCGTGCGCATGTCGATCGCGAACTCGTGGGACCCGTCCGGTGGCCGTGCAATCCCGGAGGACCAGGTGAAGCAGGACGGGCTGGAGCTCGACGAGGACACCGCTGCCGAGCTCGGGATCACGTTCGACGTCGTCGGCGGGGCGTCGGCCGACCCCGCGCGGGTGTCGCCCGTCGACGTGGCGGTCCCGAGCGCCCCGACCCGCGCCGACTGACCCGCCCGCCGCCCGGCCCCCGCGCGGTGTACCTGGTCGAATCGGGCGTACCTGGTCAGAAGTTCCGACCCGGTACGCGCGGGAAGCCCATGCATCGCGGGCGTCCTGGGAAAGAAACGTCAGTGCAGCGGGACGTCGGGCACCCGGTACTTGAACCCGACGTGCGATCCGGTGAACCCCAGCCGCTCGTAGAACCGGTGGGCGTCCGTCCGCTCGGCGTCCGACGTCAGCTGCACGAGCGGCGTCGCGAGCTCCCGCGCCGCGACGTCCACCACCCACCGCATCACCGCGCTGCCGATCCCGCCCGAGCGCACGGCACTGCTCACCCGGACGGCCTCGACGAGCAGCCGCGCGGACCCACGCCGGGCCATCCCGGGGATCCGCGTGAGCTGGAGCGTCCCGACGACGACGTCCTGTGCATCCGTCACGACGAGGAGCGCGTTCGACGGGTCCTCGACGATCGCCCGGAGTGCGGCGGCGTACAGCGGGGCGTCCTCCGGCGCGGCGACGTCTCCGCGGGCGGCACTGACCGGGTCGTCCGACAGCAGCGCGACCAGGGCGTCGAGGTCGTCGGGCGTCGCGTCCCGGACGGTGACCGGGCCGGAGCGCGTGTCGAGCGTGACGGGCAGGGTGAGGTCGTGGAGCACGGTCCCACCCTGCCCGATCGGCTCAGGGGACGGTGTGCCCCGCGGCGGTGAACACGCGGTACCACTCCTCGCGCGAGAGCTCGACGTCGGAACCGGCGGCCGAGTCCCGGACGCGCTGCGGGTTCGTCGTGCCGAGAACGACCTGGAAGTGCGCCGGGTGGCGGGTGATCCACGCCACGGCGATGCCCGTCGGGGTGACCCCGTGCGCGGCCGCGAGCTCCTCGAGCACGTCGTTCAGCTCGGCGTAGTGCTCGCGATCGCCGAGGAAGACGCCGTCGAAGAAGCCCTTCTGGAAGGGCGACCACGCCTGCAGCGTGACACCGTTCATCCGCGAGTGGTTGAGGATGTCGTTGTCGCGGTCGATCGACTGGTCGAGGCCGCCCATGTTCGCCGTGACGCCCTGTGCGATGACGTTCGCGTGCGTGATGCTCAGCTGCACCTGGTTGAACGCGAGCGGCTGCCGCACCGAGCGGCGCAGCAGGTCGACCTGCCCCGGCGTGTGGTTCGAGACGCCGAAGTGGTGGACCTTGCCGGCGGCGTGCAGCTCGTCGAAGGCCTTCGCGACCTCCTCCGGCTCGACGAGGGCGTCCGGGCGGTGCAGCAGCAGGACGTCGATGAAGTCGGTGCGCAGGGCCTCGAGCGACTCGTGCACGGACTCGATGATGTGCTCGTACGAGAAGTCGAAGTACGCGCCGTTCGGCGTCGGGCGGATGCCGACCTTGGTCTGCAGCACGATCTCGGCGCGCTCGGCGGGGGAGAGCGTGACGGCCGAGCCGAACCGCTCCTCGCAGCCGTGCCAGCCGCCGTACACCGCGGCGTGGTCGAACATCGTCACGCCGGCATCGCGCGAGGCGGCGTACAGCGCGCGGATGTCCTCGTCGCTCATGTCGTTGATCCGCATCAGGCCGACGACGACGTCGGATGCGGTGAGGTCCGTCTGTGGCAACTCCAGTGTCTTCACGCCCTCGATCCTCCCACCGGCGCCGCCGGGCAGGCAGGCCCTGTCCGTACCGGCATCGGTGCGGCCGACGGACGGGAGGCGCGGCTCGGCCCCACTGTTGACGTCGCGGCCGTCAGGTGGTCCGGTTCAGGGCACCAGGACCGCGAGCACCCCGGTGCCGTCGGCCCAGCCGCCGGTGAGCGTGCGACCAGCGGGCAGTTCCGCCCCGACGGCACGGGCGACGACGAGCGTCCCGTGACCGGTCGCGACGGAGGTCAGGGCGCCGGAGGTCTGCGCGTCCACGGTCGTCACGGTGGGGGAGTCGGCATCGGACCCGCTGCCCGATGCCGTCCCCTCGGCGTCCCACGCCCCGGATCCGTCGGCGCGCTCGAGGGTGGCCTCGTGCCCGCCCGTGGCGATCGCCCGGCGCAGCACGTCGGCGTACACCGGGTCGCCCACGGCGTCGTAGACCCAGCGTCGTCCGAGCACGGAGTGGTCCATCTCGGTCACGAGGAAGGCCTCGGCGCCGTCGAGCGGCGCCCCGCGGTAGGTCAGCGGCGCCTGGAGCACCCGGCCGTCCGTGGTGCGCACCAGCACCGTCTCGACGCCCACCTCGCCCGCGGGGTCGTCGAACCGGAACTTCCCGGCGATCGCGAGGTCGTCACCGGCGGACACCCCGCTCCAGGGCTGGTCCGGCAGCCAGACGGCGAGCGCCTCGAGCTTCGACGGACGGAGGGTTGCGTGGTGGATGACGGCCATGCCCCGACCGTACCGACGATCAGTGCATCGAGAACCCGCCGTCCGGTCGGGCTACCGACGCCTACGCTGGTCGGGTGCGCGACGACCTGCTCCCCGTGCTCGCCTGCCCCGTCTGCGCCGAGCCCCTCGGCCGCGTCGACGGCGGCCAGGTGGGCTGCGCGACCGGTCACCGGTTCGACGAGGCCAAGCAGGGACACCTCACGCTCCTGCCCGCGAAGCGCCGTGCGCTGACGGCGGACACCCCTGAGATGGTCGACGCCCGACTCCGCTTCCTCGGCCGGGGGCACTACGCGCCCATCGAACAGGCCGTCGCCCGGGCGGTTGCCTCCGTGGACGTGCCCGGTGTCGTCCTCGACGTCGGGTCCGGTCCGGGAACCTACCTCGCACACGCGCTCGACGCCGTGTCGCGGCTCGGGGTCGCCCTCGACCTGTCCGCGGTCGCGATCCGGCGGGCCGCTCGCATCCACGAGCGCGCGGGAGCCGTCGTCGGGGACGTGACCGAGCGCCTCCCGGTCGTCGACGGCGCAGCCGCGGTCGTGCTGGACGTCTTCGCGCCACGCAACCAGTCGGAGTACGCCCGCGTGCTGCACCCCGAGGGCCTCCTCGTGGTGGTGACCCCGCGCACGGGACACCTGGCGGAGCTGGCCGAGGCGACCATCACGGTGGACCCCGAGAAGGAACGGCGGCTGCACGACTCCCTGACGCCCGCGTTCGTGCAGCGGTCGGCCGAGGACCTCACGTGGACGATGGAGCTGTCCGCCGAGGACGTGCACGACGTGGTGCACATGGGGCCGAGTCACCACCACGTCGACCCGGCGCAGGTGTTCGCGCCGACGAGCGTGACCGCCACCGTGACCGTCAGTACGTGGAGTCCGGCGACCTGACCGTGGCCCCCGCTCCGTCAGCCACGGGTCGCTGACCGCCGGGCGTGTGCGACCGTCCGCGCGCACGGTCGACCGGCATGCCGACCCGG
>NZ_BACZ01000067.1 GCF_000333375.1 Curtobacterium sp. B18 | reverse complement strand
ATCGTGGGCATCGACATCGCGGGATCCTCGATCCGCGCGGTCGAGGTCGCGAACGCCGACCGCGCACGCCCGACCGTCCTGCGGTTCGCCGAGGTCCCGACGCCGCCCGACGCCGTCAGCCGCGGGGAGGTGCTCGAGCCGAACACGGTCGCGTCGGCGCTGCGCTCGCTGTGGTCGATCGGGCGGTTCCGTTCGCGTGACGTCGTGCAGTGGACGCGGACCAAGGACGTCGCAGCACGCCGGCTCCGGCACATGCTGTGGTTCCCGGACCGGCGGGTCGACAAGGGCCTGTTCGACGTGGTCGGACGGTTCTTGGTGGCAGCGGAACAGCTGCCGGACGGGTACGAGACGGGCGCCGACTACCGCGCGCTGCTCGCCTTCGTCCGCCGCGTCGTCGCCGCGCAGACCGGTGGCCGCGCCGATGCCGTCCAGTTCGCGATCGTCCGCACGGGCGGCCACGACGACACCGTGCCCGTCGAGGAGCTCTTCGCATCCCGACGGGAACCCATGCACGACGGGGACGGCCCCCGTCGGCAGCCGGACGCCGCCTCCGCAGCGTCCGCACGACCGAAGGAGGAGACCAGATGAACGCCAACACACGGACCGCGCTGTGGTTCGCAGCACCCGTCGTGCTCATCGCCATCGCGGTGGCGATACTCCTGTTCGACCTGCCCGGCTTCGCGTGGCTGTCGGTCCTGGTCGTGCTCGGCATCGCAGCCGCAGTCTTCGTCGTCTCGGCACGACGAGAGTGACCTCGGCCCCCCGGGCCGGGAACCGGGCCCAGCGCCCGACCATCACCATCGCAGAACGGAAGGAATCCAGCATGACCACCATCGCCGACATCGCGTTCGACAGCGACCGCGGGCAGCGGTTCGCACCGGAGCAGCCCCTCGCCGCGACCCCGCTCGCAGCGCTCGCCGCCACCTCGGTCTTCACGGGTGCGGTCGCCGCGTACGCGGTCGAAGAGGCCGTCGGGAACTGATCACCAGGACATCGAGGAAGGAAGCAGCGCATGCAGCAGACACGACAGCTCGACGCCGTCCCGTTCGACAGTGACGAGGCGACCACGTTCCGTGCCTCCGTCCCGTCGCGGCCACCCCGGCAGCGGTGGCCTGGGCCGGCGCCGTCGTGGCGGCGGCCGGGGTCGGTGCCGCCATCGGGGACGCCGTCGACTGACCCAGCCGCGTGACGGCGCCGGTGGGCGCCGTGTGCGGGCAGGACGGGAGGCGCGGTGCCGGTGGGTACCGTGCCTTCCGTCGTGGACGGTGCACGATCAGGGCGCGGCGCGGGTGCAGCTCGGTGCGGGGTTCGGGTGTGCTCCGCGCTACGGCCGGGTGTCGACGAGCGCGACGAAGCGGCTGCCGATGCCTTCGACCTCGTGCCGGGTGGCGCCCGAGGCGGGGTCCGGCGCCTGGTAGGGCTCGTGGTAGTCGCACATCAGGTGGTCCCAGTCGGGCCACCATTTCTTCGGACGCGCCTCCTCGGAGTAGCCGCACACGACGCACTCGAGCCGCGTCCAGACCTTCTTCGTGCCGGTGCGGTTCGCCCGGGACTGCACGAGCCAGGCGGGCGGGTCCTGCTCGATCGCCGTGAGCTCGGCCTCGCTGAGGCGTGCGGGGATCCCGTGTCGGGTCGCCATCTCGAGGGGGATGTCGAGCCGGACGGCGGCGTCACGTCGGGAGAGCATCCGACCAGCGTAGGCGACCCCGGCACCCGTGGCGGGGTCGTGCCGGGCGCTGGACGGTGGACGGCGCCGAGGGGTGTCGCTCCGGATGGGACCGCGCTACGATCCGCTGCATGCGTACACGTCGTTCTTCGTGGTGGCTGCGGTAGCAGCCTCATGACGCATGGTCGCGGGCTGCACGGCAGCTCGTAGACCCGCAGGACCGTCGTGCAGCCCTTTCTCTCGAGAGGGCAACTCCAGTGGACACCTTCACCGCCACACAGCACCGCATGCACGACCTCGACGCGCGGATCCGCGCCCGACCGGACCGGTTCCGCGTCCTGACCGGCGAACGGCCGACCGGTCGCCTGCACCTCGGGCACTACTTCGGCACGATCGCCGAACGGGTCGCGCTGCAGGGGCGCGGCGTCGAGACCTTCCTCGTGCTCGCCGACTACCAGGTCATCACCGACCGGGACACCGCCGGCGACGTCGCCTCGAACGTGCACGAGGCGGTGCTCGACTACCTCGCGGCCGGACTCGACCCGGCTGCGACGACGGTCTTCACGCACTCCTCGGTGCCGGCGCTCAACCAGTTGCTGCTGCCGTTCCTCAGCCTCGTCACGGAGGCGGAGCTGCACCGCAACCCGACCGTGAAGGCCGAGCTCCAGGCCTCCGGTCGCACGCTCAGCGGGCTGATGCTCACCTACCCGGTCCACCAGGCCGCCGACATCCTGTTCTGCAAGGGCAACCTCGTCCCGGTGGGCAAGGACAACCTGCCGCACGTCGAGATGACCAGGACGATCGCACGGCGGTTCAACGACCGGTTCGGCGAGGTGTTCCCGGAGCCGGAGCCCCTCGTCACGACGTCCCCGGAGGTGCCGGGGGTCGACGGGCGGAAGATGAGCAAGAGCTACGGCAACGCCATCGCGCTCGGCATGACCGAGGACGAGACGGCGGCGGTGGTGCGACGGGCACGGACGGACAGCGACCGGCACATCACCTTCGATCCGGAGCGTCGTCCCGGGATCGCAGCGCTCCTCACGACGGCGGCGCTCTGCACGGGCACGACCCCGGAGGAACTGGCGGACGAGATCGGCTCAGCGGGCGCGGCGGCGGTGAAGCGTGTCGCGGTCGAGGCGGTCAACGAGCGCTTCGCCGCGCACCGACGCCGTCGCGCCGAACTCGCACGCGACCCGTCGGTCGTCGCCGAGGTGCTGGCCGCCGGCAACCGTCGGGCGAACGAGATCGCCGAGATGACCCTCGACGAGGTCCGCTCCCGCATGGGCATGCGGTACACCGACCAGCCGATCACGCCTCGCGGCGACTGAACTCGCTCGCCCGTCGGACCTGGTCGTCGGTCAGCGCGACGCCGGTGTACCGCTCGAACTGCCGTGCGGCCTGCAGCGCGATCACCTCGGCGCCGGTGACGACCTGCTTGTCGGCAGCGCGCCCGGCGCGGACGAGCGGGGTCTCGGACGGGAACGCGACCACGTCGAACACGGTCGTCGCGGCATCGATCCGGTCCTGGTCGAAGGCGAGCGTGTCCTGCTGGTCGCCACGCATCCCGAGGGGTGTGACGTTCACGAGGACGTCGGCGTCCGGCGCGTCCCGCTCGTCGGCGACCCACTCGTAGCCGTACTGCGCGGCGAGGGCGGGCCCGGCCTGCTCGTTGCGGGCGAGCACGGTGAGGCGGTCGAAGCCCGCGCCGCGGAACGCCGCGGTGACCGCCTTGGCCATCCCGCCCGAGCCACGCAGGAGCACGCTCCGGCCGGGGTCGACCGCGTGCGAGGCGAGCAGCGACGCCACCGCTTCGTAGTCGGTGTTGGACGCGGTGAGCACACCGTCGTCGTTCACCACGGTGTTGATCGACTCGATGGCGGCCGCGGAGTCCTCGACGACGTCGACGAGGGGGATGATCGCCTCCTTGAAGGGCATCGACACCGAGCAGCCGCGGATCCCGAGCGCCCGGATGCCCGTGACGGCGCCCGGCAGGTCGGTCGTGGTGAACGCCTTGTAGACGAACTCGAGCCCGAGTTCGTCGTAGAGGAAGTTGTGGAACCGGGTGCCGATGTTGCTCGGTCGCGCGGCGAGCGAGATGCAGACCTGCATGTCCTTGTTGAGGATGGGCATGCCGTCAGTCTCCCATGTCCACGGGGATGGAGCGGTCCACCTCCGAGTGCTGTGCAGGGGTGGGGTTGTCCCCACCTCGGATCGGGGTGTCCCCCGGGTGCGATGCCGGGCGGAACCTCCGTAGCGTCGAGGCCATGACCACACTCATCCGCCCTCGCACGGGCCGTCTCCTCGCCGGGGTCTGCGCCGGCATCGCCGACCGCTTCGGCTGGTCCCGCACCCTCGTCCGCGTCGCCTGGGTGATCCTGAGCTTCTTCCCCGGGCCGCTCTGGATCGCCTACGTCGTCCTCTGGATCCTCATGCCGAACCAGGGCTCGCGTCGCTGATCGCCCACCCGTCCGGACGGGTTAGTGTGGCGGGATGCCGGTCTCCGTCTTCGACCTGTTCAGCATCGGGATCGGTCCGTCGAGTTCCCACACCGTCGGGCCGATGCGGGCCGGGCGCGCGTTCGCGTCCCGCCTGGCCGGAACCCCGGTCGCGTCGGTCGCCGTCGACCTGTACGGCTCGCTGGCGTCGACGGGCCAGGGCCACGGGACGCTCGGCGCGGTCGTCGCCGGTCTGATGGGCTCCGACCCCGAGACCGTCGATCCCGACGCCATGGGCGCGTCGCTCGCCGAGCTCGAGGACACCGGTCGGCTCCGGCTCGCCGGCGGCGCGACCGTCCCGTTCCGGCTGACGGACATCGTCCTGCACCCCCTGACGATGCTGCCCCGCCACCCGAACGCGATGCGCCTCCGTGCCACCGACGCCTCGCGCGCGGTCCTCGCCGAGGAGACCTACTACTCGATCGGTGGCGGCTTCATCACGAACGACTCCGAGGGGGACGTCGCCGAGGCCGCCATCCCCGTCGACGACGCCGTGCCGTTCCCGTTCTCGAGCGGCGCCGAGCTCCTCGCGGCGTGCGCGGCGAACGGGTTGCCGGTCAGTGGGATCGCGCTCGCCAACGAGACCGCCACACGCAGCACCGAGGACGTCCGGGCCGGCCTCCTGCGCATCCACGACGTCATGGAGTCCTGCGTCGAGCGGTCCGTCGCCCGCTCCGGGACGCTCCCTGGCGGGCTCACCGTGCGCCGCCGCGCCGCGAACTGGTTCGAGCAGCTCACCGCCGACGACCCCGAGCACGACCCGCTCTTCGCGATGGAGTGGGTGAACCTCATGGCGATGGCCGTCAACGAGGAGAACGCCACGGGCGGCCGGGTCGTCACGGCACCGACGAACGGGGCTGCCGGCATCATCCCCGCCGTCCTGTACTACGCCCTCACCTACGTCCCGACGGTCACCGCGGAGCACCGCGACGACACCGTCCTGCGCTTCCTGCTGACGGCCGGCGCCGTCGGCTCGATCTACAAGGAACGGGCCTCGATCTCCGGCGCCGAGGTCGGCTGCCAGGGCGAGGTCGGGTCGGCGGCGTCGATGGCCGCCGCCGGACTCGCCGAGGTGCTCGGCGGGACGCCCGAGCAGGTCGAGAACGCCGCCGAGATCGCGATGGAGCACAACCTCGGGCTCACCTGCGACCCGATCGGCGGACTCGTGCAGATCCCGTGCATCGAGCGGAACGCGATCGCGGCGAACAAGGCGATCAACGCGGCGCGGATGGCGCTCCGGGGCGACGGCGTGCACCACGTGTCGCTCGACCAGGTCGTCGAGACGATGCGCCAGACCGGGGCCGACATGTCCACGAAGTACAAGGAGACCGCGATGGGCGGGCTCGCGGTGAACGTCCCGCTCTGCTGACCGCGTACGGTCGGCCCCATGACGAAGCCCGACCGTGACCACCTCGACGACGGAGTCGACATGTCCTTCGAAGCCCGCCGGCAAGACACCCTCCGACGCATGTCAGGCTCCGACGAGCACGACGCCGACCCACGCGTCGAGGTGTCCCGCGCCGACGACGGCGACGTCCGCATCGACGTCGCCGACACCGCCGCCGTGCGTCCCGGTGACGCGGCCGGCCGGGACCGCCGCCGCGACCCCGAGCAGTGACACCGGCAGCCACCGAACCGACCGTGTGAGGCACTGACGGTGGCGCACGGCATGATCGTTCCGTGCACCTCGTCCTCCGCCGCGTCGACGGTGGCGTCCTCGCGACGCCCCTGACCGACGCGGGGACCGCCGACGGCGAGCCGATCCGCGTGGTCGAGCCGCGCCTCCCGGCCTTCGTCGCGGCCCGCGACGCACCCGACGTGCGCTGGGTGTGGGACGACACCGCGCGCTGGTACCCGGCCGTGCTCCGAGCGGGCGGCCGTGTCGGCCGGTGCATCGACCTGCGGCTCTGCCGACGCATCCTGCGGTCCGCGCTCGCGACGCGGGGCACCGCGCTCGCCGCGGCGCCGGCAGACGGGTGGGACGCACCCGTCCAGGAGGCGCGGGTCGCCCGACCGACGCACGCCCGGCTCTTCGACGACGCGCTCTTCGAGGTGTCGCCTCCCGACGACGCGCTCGACCCGGTGGCGGAGCTGCGCGCGCAGCTCGACGCGGTCGCGTCGTCCACCGCGCCCGGCGCGCTGCGACTCCTGGTGACGGCGGAGTCGGCGGGTGCGCTCGTCGCGGCGGAGATGCTCCACGCCGGGCTGCCGTGGCGTGCGGACGTGCACGAACGCCTGCTCGAGGACGCTCTCGGCCCGCGGGTCCCGTACGGGGTGCGACCGCGACGGCTCGAGGAGATCGCGGCCGTCGTGCGGGACCGGCTGGGGGACCCGTCGCTCAACCCGGACTCACCCGCCGACGTGCTGAAGGCCCTCCGTCGGGCCGGCCTGATGGTCACGAGCACGCGGAAGTGGGAGCTGCAGGAGATCGAGCACCCGGTCATCGAACCGCTGCTCGAGTACAAGCGGCTCGCCCGGTTGCTGACCGCGAACGGCTGGACCTGGCTCGACGAGTGGGTGCAGGACGGACGGTTCCACCCGAAGTACCTCGTCGGCGGGGTCGTGACGGGGCGCTGGGCCGCCGACGGCGGGGGAGCGATGCAGCTGCCGAAGGGGATCCGTGCCGCCGTGGTCGCCGACGACGGCTGGAAGCTCGTGGTGGCCGACGCGGCACAGCTGGAACCCCGGGTGCTCGCGGCGATGTCCGGCGACCGGGCGATGGCGACGGCCGGGGACGGGCGCGACCTGTACGACGGCGTCGTGGCGTCCGGTGCGGTCGAGACCCGGCAGCAGGCCAAGGGTGCGATGCTCGGCGCGATGTACGGGGCGACCCAGGGCGAGGGCGGGCGGCTCGTCCCGCGGCTCGAGCGGGCGTTCCCGGCCGCCCTCGGACTCGTCAGCCGGGCGGCCCGGGCGGGGGAGCGGGGCGAGGCCGTGACGACCCTGCTCGGCCGGACGTCCCCGGTGCCGGACGCCGCCTGGTTCGAGGCGCGGAACCAGGCGTACACGGTCGAGGGGACGCCGGCGATGCAGCGCGCGGTCGAGGCACGGGCGCGGAGCTGGGGCCGGTTCACCCGGAACTTCATCGTGCAGGGGACGGCGGCCGAGTGGGCGCTCGCCTGGATGGGGTCGCTGCGCTCGCGGCTCGCCGAACGCTTCCCGGGGCCGGTGACGGACGGCCCGCACCTGGTGTTCTTCGTGCACGACGAGATCGTCGTGCACACCCCGGCCGAGCACGCCGAGTGGGTGGCCGAGCAGGTGCGGGCCGCGGCGGCCGATGCCGGGCGGCTGCTGTTCCGCGACTTCCCGGTGGTGTTCCCGCTGTCGGTGGCGGTCGTCGACGACTACGGCGCGGCGAAGGACTGACCCGCGACGGCGTGCGGGACCGGGTGCCCGGTCCCAGGTGCCCGGTCCCGGTGCCCGGTGTCCGGCGCCGGTCGCCGCGGCGTGCACCGCACCTGCACACCCGGGTTCGGGCAGGGTGGGTCGATGCAGACCGATCACCCGGAGGCGCCCGACGAACGCGTCGGCACCGTCGACCTCACGACGTGGCGCACCCGTGCCGGACGGGCGACGGCGGCCGGCTGGGCAGCGCTCGGCCACCGCTGGGGCGCCCTCCCGCTGCTCGTGGCCACCCTCGCGATCGGCATCGGGGTGGCCGTCACCGCGACCTGGGTGGCGTCCGAGGTCTACGACGCGGTGCGCGAGGCGGACGACGTCGCCGTGCTCGACCGGCCCGTCCTCGACTGGATGCTGACGCTGCGGTCGCCGACGGCCGACACCCTCGTGACCTGGTGGACCGACGTCGCCGGCACGATCGGGATGCCGATCGTCGCCCTGGGGTTCCTCGTCGGGTTCACGATCCAGCGTCGTGCGTGGACGCCGGTGGTGCTGCTCGTGGCGGCCTCCGGCGGGTCGCTGCTCATGACGGTCGCGGGCAAGGACCTCATCGGCCGCGCCCGACCGCCGCTCGCCGACGCCGTCCCGCCGTACGAGCACTCGCCGTCGTTCCCGTCCGGGCACACGCTCAACGCCACGGTCATCGTCGGGACGATCGTCTACCTGCTGCTGCTCCGGCAGTCGAAGCTCGTGACCCGGGTGTGGACGATCGTCGCGGGCACGGCGTTCGTCGTCTCGGTCGGCATCTCGCGCGTGTTCCTCGGGCACCACTGGCTCACCGACGTGCTGGCGGCGTGGGCGCTCGGGCTCGCCTGGCTCGCCCTGGTGATCACGGCGCACCGGTTCTACCTGACGGCACTCCGCCGAGGTGCGCCACCCGTCAGGTCGCCCCGGTAGGTTGCCCCGCATGGAAGAACGGGTCTTCGGCGGTCGGTACCGCGTCACGGGAACGCTCGGGCACGGCGGCATGGCGTCCGTCTACCGGGCGGTCGACGAGCAGCTCGGCCGCGAGGTGGCGGTCAAGGTCTTCCGCATCGGGGCGGTGGACCACGGCGAACGTGCCCGTGCCGAGGCGGAGATCCAGACGCTGGCGGCGCTCCGCAGCCCGGCGCTCGTGACCCTCTACGACGCGGCGCTCGACGACGTCGACGGCGACTCGTACCTCGTGATGGAGCTGGTCCCGGGCAGCGACCTCGCGACCCGACTGCGCGAGGGACCGCTCGACCGGTCGACCGCCGCGGGTGTTGGGGCGCAGGTCGCCGACGGCCTCGCAGCGGCGCACGCGCAGGGCATCGTGCACCGTGACGTCAAGCCCGCGAACGTGCTGCTCGAGAGCGACGGCGTGCACGTCAAGCTCGCCGACTTCGGCATCGCCCTGCTGCGGGACGGCGCCCGGGCCACCCAGACCGGCACGGTGATGGGCACGGCGGCGTACATCGCGCCGGAGCAGGTCCTCGCGCAGCCGATCACGGGCAAGGCCGACGTCTACGCGCTCGGGCTGATGCTCCTCGAGAGCCTGACCGGCCGCCAGCCGTTCCCGGGCAGCGCGGTCGAGTCCGCGACCGCGCGCCTGACCCGTGGCCCGGAGATCGACCAGCACCTGCCCACCGCGTGGCGCACGCTGCTGCACGTCATGACCGCGCAGGACCCGGCGGAGCGACCCTCCGCCGCCGAGGCCGCGCAGCGACTCCGCGCGCTCGGCCACGACGACGCCGCGCCGGCCACGCAGCTGCTGCCCGGCGGTCCCGGGACCGTGACGCCCGCGGCGGCTGCCGGTGCGGCCGCCGCCGGTGCTGCCGCAGCCGGAGCGGCCGGGGCAGCACGCGCCGACGAGGCGACGCAGGCCATGCCGGCGCCTGGCGCCTCCGGGAACGACGCGGCGACGCGCGCGATGCCGACCGCGTCCCCCGGTGCCGAGGACGCGACCCGCGTGATGGACACGCACCGCCCGAGCGCCGCCGACGACGTCGCGACCACCGTGCTCGGCGCGCAGGCGTCCCGCGGCGCCACCGGTGCGTCGGCCGCCGGTGGTCGGCCCGGCGGTCCGGCCGGCCCGGTCCCGACCCCCTCGGCAGCGGCAGGGGACGACCGACCCCGTCGTCGGCGCGGCGCGATCATCGCGGCCGTGGTGGTCGTCGTGCTCGTGCTCGCCGGCATCGTCGTGGCCGTGGTCGCCCTGGGCGGTGACGACGGGTCGACGCCGGCCCCGACCGAGTCGAGCTCGTCGTCGACGGACGACCAGCAGCCGTCCCAGCCGGCCGAACAGCCCTCCGAACCCGCGGACCAACCGTCGGAGCCCGCCGAGCAACCCTCCGAACCGGCCGAGCAGCCGTCCGAACCGGCCGAGCAGCCGTCCGAGCCCGCGCAGCCGAGCGACCCGGCCGACGAGCCGTCGGTGGGGCCGGAGCCCTCGGCCCCGGCGAGCAACCCCGTCCAGGCGCCGCAGGACGGCGCGGACCCGGCCGTCGACACGAGTGGACCCGGGAACACCGGGAACACCGGGAACACCGGACCGGGCAACTCCGGCAACGCTCCCGGTCACAACAAGGGCTGACACGCCGGGGGTTCTCCTCCAGACGCTGGAGCAAATACGCTGAGCCGGTGCGAGAACTGCAACGGAGCGGTGGCCCGACGACGGCCGTGGCCGCGCGGAACGGCGTCGGCTTCGACTCGGCCGAGGGCCTCTTGGTCGAACGTCCCTCCGGCGACCACGTCGCCGAGGCGGTCGTGCCCGGGTTCACCGGGCGGGCGATCGAGCCGGGTGACGAGCTGTCGTGGGTGTGGTTCCCGGAGCGGGTCCTGCCCGACGGCCGCACGGAACCGACCGAGGCCGACCTGCCGCACTTCTGGGACGCCACGGCGTTCGTGGTGGACGTCGTCTGCACCGACGGCAGCAGGCTGAGCGACACGGCCCACGACCAGTACGGCGACGCGCTCACACCCGCGGCGCAGGCGGCCGCGCGCAAGCAGTGGGTCGACCAGTGGAACCGTCGCGCGGTGGACCTCACGCCGCTCGCGGGCCGGGTCGTGGACCGCCTGGAGGCGCGGCTCGGCTCCGACCCGTACCCCACGACCGCAGACGGGTCACGCCCGGCGCTCCGTGGCTGGCTCGACGCCGTCCGCATCGGTCCCGCGCGCCCGACCCCGAGCACCCCGCTCGACCACGTCCGCACGACCCGCGGCACGCAGGCGTCCGCCCGGTTCTCCCGCGGCAACAACGCCCCGCTGGTCGGCCTCCCGCACGGCGGGGTCTTCGGGCTGCCGATGACCGACGCCTCGAGCAACCGCT
>NZ_BACZ01000068.1 GCF_000333375.1 Curtobacterium sp. B18 | reverse complement strand
GGCGAAGAACGTCCGCATCCTGCACTGCCGCCCGGAGGACGTCTTCGACGTCTTCGCGGACGGCTGGCTCTTCACCACCTGGGTCGTCGGCGCCTCACGCATGCGCGGTCAGGACGAGGGGTGGCCCGCGGTCGGCACCCGCCTGCACCACTCGTTCGGCATCTGGCCGCTCGTGATCGACGACGTGACGACGGTCCTCGAGTGGGACGCTCCGCACCGCATGGTGATCCAGCCGAAGGGCTGGCCCCTCGGCGAGGCCCGGGTCGAGCTCGTCGTCGAGGAGCACCGACGGGGCTGCAAGGTCACCATCGTCGAGGACGCCGTGGCGGGGCCGGGTGCCTGGGCGCCGGACGTCCTGGTGCAGCCGATGATCTGGATCCGGAACCGCGAGACGTTGCGACGGCTCGGCTGGGTGGCCGCGGGTCACGCCGCGACCGCCTGAGGGCCTGGAGGCGCGGGTCGGGCCCGCACCGCGCCTCCCGTCCGTCCTGTGGTCGCCTCGGGCGAGATCCGGTGCGGACACGACGAGGACCTGTACCTGCGCACCCGGAGCGAGTACGTCACCATCGGTCCGACGTCCGGGGACTCGACCGTCGGCTGGTACGCGGCCACCTACAGCGACCTCGCGGCGACAGCCGCCGACTGACCGCGGGGCCGGGGTACGCGCGGGTCCGCCGCGTGCCCGACCAACCCGATCCGGTGCCCACCCGCCTGCTTCCCCGAGCTGGTGCGGTTCGACGCGGCGCACGCGCCGAGGGGGGATGCCCACCGGACCTGGCGAACGCCTCCGAGCAGCCTGAGCAATCGTCGGGACTGGTGTGACTGAGCGGACGTACAGGCCTAGCGTCCCTCGGTGTCGGGCCGAGGGAGCCCGACGCCGAGGGGGGTCGGGTCGTGCAGCACACGTACGGGCAGCAGTTCGCGGAGATCTACGACGACGTCTTCCCGCCGGAACCGGGCCTCGTCGAGGTGCTCGCTTCCAGCGCACCGGCGACGGCGCTCGAGCTCGGCGTGGGGACCGGTCGCGTGGCGATCCCGCTCGCGCAGCGGGGCATCAGCGTCACCGGCGTCGACCTGTCCGCCGAGATGCTCGACCGGTGCCGCGACGGCGCCGTCGAGGCCGGCGTCGACCTCGACCTGGTGCAGGGCTCGATGACCGACCTCCGCCTCGGACAGCGGTTCGACCTGGTCTTCTGCGTCTGCGCGTCCATCTCGATGCTGCTGACCCGCGAGCACCAGCGCGAGACGCTCGCCACCGCGCGGGATCACCTCGCCGACGGTGGCCGCTTGGTCGTCGAGACGCACAACCCGGACGCGGTGCTCGGCCTGCACGGCGGACGTCGTCGTGAGACCTGGTTCGTCCCGTACCCTGGCGTCGGCCGTGGTCTGCAAACCTACGCGACCCTGGACGAGCCGACCGGACTCTGGCAGGTCAGTCACCTGTGGCACGACGGCGGACGGACGACCATCGGGAACGAGGTGAGCCTCCTCACACCGGTCGAGGTCCTGACCGGCCTCGGTACGGAGCTCGGGCTCGCGGTGCGCTCCGTGACGGGCGACCGGGACGGCGGTCCGGTGACACCGGAGTCCCCCACGTACACGGTGGAGTTCGAGGTGGCGTCGTGATCGGGTTCGTGGACCGGGTCGTCCGCGGTGTCGTCGACCGGTCGGCCGACCGCGGGAACGTGCTCGCCGCGACCGAGCGGGCCTCCGCGCTCGTGGTGCTGATGGGGAGTCTCGAGCACCTCGCGAACGCGGACAACCGCCGGACGGGCGGCCTGAACGACTGGACCCTGCTGCGGGGCTCCGCGCTCGTCCGCAACGAGCGACTGCGCCGCGTGCTCGACCGCGTCTACCGGCCCCGGGTGGTGACCGCGATGCACGGGCTCCGGGTGGCCGCCGCCCTCGTCCACCTGTCCCCGGTCCGCGACCGACGCGTCCGCGCCGCGGCGTCCGCCGTCACGGTGCTCACCGGCTACGCACTCGGGCCACTGCACCACAACGGCGGCGACGGCAGCGACCAGGCGGCGTTCTTCACGCAGGCGCTGTCGGGTGTTGCCCGGGCCTCCCGACGACCCGCGACGGTGGACACCGCGCTGTGGGCGGTCGCGAGCCAGGCGACGCTGTCGTACCTCGTCTCGGGGTGGGTGAAGCTGATGGGTGAGCCCTGGCGGAACGGCTCGGCGCTGCTCGGGGTGATGCGCACGCGGACCTACGGTTCGGAGTGGGTGTGGCGGGTCCTGCGCGACCGGCCGGCACTGGCCCGGGTGGGCGAGGTCGCCACGCTCGTCCTCGAGTGCGCGTTCCCGATCGTGTTCGTGCTCGGCCCGCGGATGCGCGTGGCGTACCTCGGCGCGATCGCTGGGATGCACCTCACCATCGCCGCGACCATGGGACTCGGTCGGTTCCTCCCAGCGTTCCTCGCACTGCAGCCCGCGGTGCTCTACGTCACCGCAGACCGCCGATCGGTCGTACCGCGTCGTCACGACGGGTTCCCGTGGGTCCTCGGCGTGATCGGGGCCGCGGTCGGGACGCAGGCTGTGGTCCGGCAGGTCGTGGACGCCCGGCGCAGTCGACGTCCCCGCGCCGGGCAGACCGTGGTCGAGACGCCCGCCGGATCGCGCCTGGCCGTGCGGTACCGGCCGGCAACCTCGGGGCCGGGGGCACCCCTGGTGGTGTTCGAGAACTCGCTCGTCGCGGTCCAGGAGTACTGGGACCCGATCATCGCGGAGCTCGGCGGCGACGTCGCCACGCTGACGTACGACCGTCCCGGGACCGGGGCGAGCACGGCACCAGGCGCGACGCTCGCCACCTACGCGGAGGACCTCCGCTTCCTCGTCGGCCGCCACGCCGGGGACGGACCACTCTGGATCGTCGGGCACTCGTTCGGCGGGCACCTGCTCCGACGCCACGCGGCCGAGCTCGGGCGCGACGTCGCCGGGGTGGTCCTCCTCGACCCGACCACCGGTTTCGTGGACCGACCCGACGAGGACGTCCTGACCGCCGTCCGGTCGCTCACGGACGGCTTCCCGCTGATGGAGTGGTCCCTCCGGACCGGCTGGGGATGGCTGCTCGACGCCACGACCTGGGCGATCCCCGCACGCCAGGGGCGGACCGATGACCTGAGCCCCGTGTACCGGAACGCCCGGCTCTGGCGCACCGGCCGTGCGGAGTGGCAGGCGGCGGAGCCGGACCTCGTCGCCGACCGACCCGGACGCCGCATCCCCGACGGTGCCGACGTGCTCGTCGTCACGGCGAGCACGAGCGACGAACTCCAACCGGCGGTGAGCGCCGCGCACGAACGCGTCGCGCACGAGCACGACGGCCGCCGCGAGGTCGTGCGGTCCACCCACGACGGCCTGCTCGTCCACCCCGCACCGGTCCGACGGGTCGGTGCACTCGTCCGCGAGGCGATCGGGGTGGACCGATGAGCCGCCGTGGAGACGGTCCGGCACTGCCCCTCGCGATCGGCCTCGCGCTCTGGATCATCGCGACGGTCATCGGCCAGCACCCGAACCGTCGGTTCGACCGGGTCCGGCAGGTCGACACCGCCGCGCTGCTCATCCCGAACTGGCGCTTCTTCGCACCGATCCCCGCCTCGATGGACTTCGAGCTGCTGTACCGGTACCGGCAGGACGACGTGGTCAGCGAGTGGACGCGGACCAAGGACGTCGCAGCACGCCGGCTCCGGCACATGCTGTGGTTCCCGGACCGGCGGGTCGACAAGGGCCTGTTCGACGTGGTCGGACGGTTCTTGGTGGCAGCGGAACAGCTGCCGGACGGGTACGAGACGGGCGCCGACTACCGCGCGCTGCTCGCCTTCGTCCGCCGCGTCGTCGCCGCGCAGACCGGTGGCCGCGCCGATGCCGTCCAGTTCGCGATCGTCCGCACGGGCGGCCACGACGACACCGTGCCCGTCGAGGAGCTCTTCGCATCCCGACGGGAACCCATGCACGACGGGGACGGCCCCCGTCGGCAGCCGGACGCCGCCTCCGCAGCGTCCGCACGACCGAAGGAGGAGACCAGATGAACGCCAACACACGGACCGCGCTGTGGTTCGCAGCACCCGTCGTGCTCATCGCCATCGCGGTGGCGATACTCCTGTTCGACCTGCCCGGCTTCGCGTGGCTGTCGGTCCTGGTCGTGCTCGGCATCGCAGCCGCAGTCTTCGTCGTCTCGGCACGACGAGAGTGACCTCGGCCCCCCGGGCCGGGAAACGGGCCCCAGCGCCCGACCATCACCATCGCAGAACG
This sequence comes from Curtobacterium sp. B18, assembly GCF_000333375.1. Taxonomy (GTDB): domain Bacteria; phylum Actinomycetota; class Actinomycetes; order Actinomycetales; family Microbacteriaceae; genus Curtobacterium. Next base: position 42 of record NZ_BACZ01000068.1, on the reverse strand, counting down.
GAAGGAATCCAGCATGACCACCATCGCCGAACTCGCGTTCAA
>NZ_BACZ01000069.1 GCF_000333375.1 Curtobacterium sp. B18 | reverse complement strand
GGACGACCGGCTGCAGCAGATGCTCGACGAGACTTCGCGGCGCTCCTGGCCGAGCACCCGGTGGGGTCCACCGCGCTGGACGCCGACGAGCCCGACGCGGCGGACGCGGGCGACGACGGATCGGACCCGGCGGACCCGGACGCGGCGCGCGTCTGACCTGTCAGGCTGCCAGGACGGCAGAGCCTCCGACACGTGCCCGGGTCCTGTCGCCGAGCGGGTCCATCGTCCTCGGCGCGCGCGGCAGGATGCGTTGAACCCGTCGGCGCGTTGACCGTTCTGGTTCGCGATTCCCGGGGTTCGCGAACCGGAACGGTCAGCGGCGGAATCGGGAACTGCCCTGGACCGCGCCCGACGACGGACCGGAGGCGCGGGGCGGCACCGAACCGCGCCTCCGGTCCGCAGCGGACCGTCCCGACCGAGACGGCGCGCAGCAGCGGTCCCTAGGCTCGGGTGCATGGTGGATGCGGTGGTCGTCGGAGCGGGGCCGAACGGACTCGCGGCGGCGGTGACGCTCGCACGCGCAGGGCTGTCGGTCGAGGTCGTCGAGCGCGGCGACACGATCGGCGGTGGCGCACGGACCGCCGAGCTGACGCTGCCCGGCTTCCGGCACGACGTGTGCTCCGCCGTGCACCCGATGGCGCTGCAGTCCGAGTTCTTCCGGCGCTTCCGGCTCGAGGACCGCATCGAACTCCGCCTGCCGGAGGTCCAGTACGGCCACCCGCTCGACGGTGGGCGCGCCGGCATCGCGTACCGGGACCTCGCCCGTACCGCGGAGTCGCTCGGCGTCGACGGTCCCGCGTTCCGGCAGCTCATGGCGCCCCTGTCCGGCAACGCCGACCAGGTCGCCGACTTCGCCACCGACGCGCTGCTGCACGTTCCTCGGCACCCCCTCACGGTCCTCCGGTTCGGACTCCGCGCCCTCGAGCAGGGAACGAGCGCGTGGAACCTCCGCTTCCGCGACGAGGTCGCGCCCGCCATGGTCTCCGGGGTCGCGGCGCACTCGATCCAGCACATGCCGTCCCTCTCCACCGCCGCCGCGGCACTGTCGCTCGGCTCCTACGCGCACGCCCGGGGCTGGCCGGTCCCGATCGGCGGCAGCCAGGCGATCGTCGACGCGCTCGCCGCGGACCTCGTCGCGCACGGCGGCCGGATCGAGACCGGTCGCGAGGTCCGCTCGCTCGGCGACCTCACGCCGGCCAAGGCGGTGCTGTTCGACACGAGCGTCCCCGGCATGCTGCGGATCGCGGGGAAGCAGATCCCGACGCCGCGGCGCGGGGCCCTCCGTCGGTTCCGGTTCGGCAACGCCGCCGCGAAGGTCGACTTCGCGCTCTCCGACCCGGTGCCGTGGACGAACGCGGCGCTCCGCGAGGCCGGCACCGTGCACATCGGCGGGACCCGTGCAGAGATCGCCGCTGCCGAGGGCGCGGTCGCGCGTGGTGCGCACGCCGAGCGGCCCTACGTGCTCGGTGCCGAGCCCACCGTGGTCGACCCGAGCCGCGCACCGGCCGGCAAGCACGTCTTCTGGGCCTACGCGCACGTGCCGGCAGGGTCCGACATCGACCAGACCGAGGCGATCACGCGGCAGATCGAGCGCTTCGCACCGGGGTTCCGCGACACCGTCCTGCAGTCGAGCAGCCGCACCGCGGTCGACATGGGCGCGTACAACCCGAACTACGTCG
>NZ_BACZ01000070.1 GCF_000333375.1 Curtobacterium sp. B18 | reverse complement strand
TGCCGGGCCTGCAGATCATGCAGTTCGCGCCGTCCTCGGTCATCACGATCATCCTCGTCGTGATGTTCATCGCCTTCCTCGCGGGCACCCTGCCCGCGCGTCGGGCCGCCCGCCAGAACCCGATCGAGGCGCTCCGGTACGAGTAGGCGCGCGCGTGCCTAGTCTCTGAGGGGTGGCGGCGTTCGGACGGGACCTCGGGGACGGGTACACGCTGACGCTGCGCGACCTCACGACCGTCCGGCCGCTGCACGAGCTCGTCGTCGCCAACGCCGACCGGCTGCGCGCGGCGGAACCGTGGGCGTGGCAGGAGCAGAGCGTCGAGACGATCGGCCTGCACACCGAGCGCCTGCTCGCGCAGTACGCGATGGACCGGGCGCTCCCGTGCGTCATCCGGCTGGACGACCGGGTCGTCGGTGCCGCCTCGCTCGCCTTCGACCCCTACCTCGGGCAGGCATCGCTCGGCTACTGGGTCGATGCGGGCCAGGAGGGACGGGGTGTCGCCCGGCGGGCGGCCACCGTCCTCGTCGGGGTCGCCCGGACCCGCGGCTCGGCCCGGGTGGAGATCCGGACCGCCGTGGACAACCGCCGGAGCCGTGCCCTCGCCGAGCGGCTCGGCTTCGCGTACGAGGGCACCCTGCGGAGCGCGCTGCCGCTCGGGCCGGTGCGGGTCGACGTCGCCGTGTACGGCCTCGTGTTCTGAGTCGGGCTCGCCGTGTCCGGCCCGGTGCTCTGAGTCGAGCCCGCCGCGTCCGGCCCGGTGACCCGCGCCCGGCGCTCCGGTTCAGCGGCCCTGGGTGACCCCGGTCCAGACCGCGAACGCCCCGCCGACGACGAACAGCGCGAGCAGCAGGATCCAGACCGCCAGCGCCACGAGGTTGAGGAGGATCCCCCAGCCGGCACGACCACGGGCGAACGGCTCGCGGCTCCGCGAGGCGACGCCGAGGCACAGCCCCACGATCGGCGCGACGAACGTCCACCCGGCGAGCAACGAGCAGATGCCGAGCACGAGACTCGCCGTGCCGAGACCGGTGCGGGAGGATTCCGAGATCGTGGCCATGCACCCGACGCTACGGGTCCGTGGGAGGCGGGTCGTCCCTCCCGAGCGTGATCCGGGTCCACCTGCGGACGGATGGTCACCCGACGCCGGTATCGTCGACTGCATGGCCTTGTTCGGACGACGCAGCAAGCACGACGTGCGCGACCGGCCCGTCAGCCAGGTCGAGCTGAAGCGAGCGGTCGACGAAGGCTTCCTCATCGCCAAGGCCGCCGTCACCATCGCCGTCGGCAACCGGATCATCACGAACGCGCTGCGCGACGAGGGGTACTTCGACCACGCCGTGATCGCCGAGGCCGCGCGCGAGGAGCTCCACCGCATGGCCGACGAACAGCGCGGCGACGCTGCCCGGATGCGCGACATCCGGTCGCGGTCGAGCAAGCAGAAGGGGCGCTCGCGGCACCAGCACG
>NZ_BACZ01000071.1 GCF_000333375.1 Curtobacterium sp. B18 | reverse complement strand
CCGAGCTCGGACCGTGCACCGCGGCGAGGCCCTGCGCGGTGCGTTCGGCGCTGCCGACTGGTCGGTGCCGCACCCGCGTGGCGTCGTGCTCGCACTCACTCCCTGGAACGACCCGGTCGCCGTCGCGTGCGGGATCCTCGGCGCCGCGATCGTCACCGGCAACACGGTCGTGCACAAGGGCAGCGAGCGCTCCCCCGCGACGATCGCCCGCCTGAACGCCCTGCTCGCCGAGGTCCTGCCGGACGGCGTCCTCGTCGGGGTCGACGGCGACGCCGCCACCGGCGAGCTGCTCCTCGAACAGGACGGCATCGACGTCTACGCCCACGTCGGGTCGACCGCCACCGGCGACCGGCTCTCCGAGGCGGCCGTGCGGACCCGCGCCCACGTCGTGCGCGAGAACGGCGGGAACGACGCCGTGGTCGTGGACGGCGACGTCGACCCGGTGTGGGCCGCGGCCCAGGTCGCCCTCGGAGCCTTCGCCAACACCGGCCAGATCTGCACGAGCGTCGAGCGGGTCTACGTCCACCGCGCGGTCGCCGAGCCGTTCGTGACCGCACTCGTCGCCGAGGCCGAGCGGCGCACCTCGGCCTCGGCGGCGGAGTACGGGCCGCTCGTCGACGACCGGCTCCGGCGCACCGTGCAGTCGCACGTCGACGATGCCCTGCAGCGTGGTGCGTCGGCGCGCACCGGCGGGGCCACACCGGACGGCCCTGGCACCTTCTACCCCGCGACCGTGCTCACCGGTGTCACCGACGACATGCTCGTCATGACCGAGGAGACCTTCGGGCCGATCGCCCCCGTCCGCGTCGTCGAGGACTTCGACGAGGGCCTCCGGCTCGCCGCCGCCGACCGGTACGGGCTCGCCGCCACGGTGCTGACGAACGACACCGGGCGCGCCCTGCGCGCCGCGGCCGAGCTCCCCGTCGGCACGGTGAAGGTGAACGCCGTGTTCGGGGGCGCCCCGGGCGGCAGCGCCCAGCCCCGGGGGGCCTCGGGTGCCGGGTTCGGGTACGGCCCGCACCTGCTCGACGAGCTGACCACCACGACCGTCGTGCACCTCGAGGCGGCACCGCCCGCCGGGGGCGCACGGTGAGCGCGGACGTCCGGCTCGTCCGGGAGCTCGTCGCCGCGGTCGACGACCGCGAACCGCTCGTCGTCGTCATCGGCGACTGCATCCTCGACCGCTGGACCGTCGGCGAGGCGGAACGGGTCTCGCGCGAGGCACCGGCCCCGGTGGTCCGCGTCACCGGGACGGTCGCGGTCCCCGGCGGCGCGGCGAACACCGCCGTGAACGCCCGCGCGCTCGGCGCACGCGTCCGGATGGTCGGGCTGCTCGGCGACGACGAGGCCGGTGTCGTGCTCCGCGAACGCCTCGACGCCGCCGGGGTGGACACGTCCTGCATGGTCGTCGTCCCCGGCACGCGCACCACGACGAAGTCGCGCGTCGTCGGCGGCGACCGGGTCGTCGTCCGCGTGGACGAGATCGCCGCCGAGCCGACGGCCGAGCACGGGGG
>NZ_BACZ01000072.1 GCF_000333375.1 Curtobacterium sp. B18 | reverse complement strand
AGGGAGTCACCGGGGAGGAACGGGAAGAGCACGCCGGACTCGATGAACACGACCACGCCGATGCCGAGCAGGACCCAGGGGCCGAAGGCCTTCCAGAAGGAAGGCGGCGTCGAGGAGGTGCATGGCGACAGCCTCGGGCGCCGGGGATCAGGATCGTCCAAGATTCGCAGATCGTCGGAAGAGGACGGGGGTCAGCCCGACGACGCGCCGTTCAGCCGGGCCTCTTCCGCGTCGTACCCCGAGCGGACCTGGCGGAGCACGAGGTCGTCGATCTCGTCGGCGTCCCGCATCCGCAGGAGCGTGGCGGCCTTGTGCCGGACGAGTTCGAGCTCGAGGGCGACGGCGGTGTCGTGCCGCTGCAGCGCCGGGTGGTCGTCGTCCGACTCCTCGCGCGCCTGGATGACGTCGAGGTGGGCCTCGTAGTCCTTCCGCACCCGGTCCACGGTGGCCCGGTCCGCGCCGGTGGCACGGGCGAGGCGGGGGAGCGCGTCGAGGGCCTCCTCGATCGCGGTCCGCTCCGCCGTCCGACGCTCCTCGCCCACGGACTCGTCCTCGGGCAGGGCCGCCCGGCGGAGCACCGCCGGCAGGACGAGGGCCTGCCCGACGATCGTGACGACGACCACCCCGGCGGTGACGAAGACGATGAGGTCCCGGTCGGGGAACGCGCCACCGGACTCGAGCGTCCGGGGCACGGCGACGGCCATCGCGAGCGACACGGCTCCGCGGAACCCGGCGAAGCCGCTGACGAGCCGGTCGCGGTGTCCCTCGCGCGGTGCACCGCCCGAGCGTCGGGTGACGAGCCAGACCGTGCCGCCGGCGGCGTTGAGGAAGGCGAACCGCACGAGCACGAGGACCACCGACACCGCGGCGATCACCCCGGTGGCACGGAGCAGTTCGGCCGGGTCGAGCGCGCGCGCCGCCACCATCGCCTCGATGCCGACGAGAACGAAGAGCGCGCCGTTCAGGAGGAAGGTCAGGAACGACCAGAACGCCCGGACCTGCTGGCGCGTCTCGGCGCGGTCGAGCTTCGGGCCGACCTGACTGACGACGATCCCCGCCGCGACGACGGCGAGCACGCCGGACGCACCGATCGCCTCGGCGCCGAGGAACGCGACGAAGGGCACGAGCAGCGTCACGAGGTTCTCGAGCACGACGGTGTCGACCCGGCGGAGCACCTGGGTGCCGAGCCACGCCGCCACCAGACCCGCGGCGACACCGCCGAGGTACGACAGTGCGAGCATGCCGGAGACACCCCAGAAGGTCAGCTCCTCGGTGCCGACCGTCACCGCGACCGCGATGCCGTAGACCACGAGGGTGGTGCCGTCGTTCACGAGGCTCTCCGCCCGCAGCACCGTGACGTTCCGTCGCGGCAGCATCTTCGTGAGCACCCCGACCGCGGTGGCGTCGGTCGGTGCGACGGCGGCGCCGAGCACCCAGGCGGGCCCCCACGGCAGGCCGAGCAGGTGGAGCAGCACGGCGACCGCGGCGGTCGGCGATCTCGGTGTCGACCTCGGCGTGCTCGCGTTCGCGGCGGGCGGCGAGTTCGTTCTCGTGCTCGCGGGCGGCGCGCTCCGCGGTCGCCTCGGCCTCGGCGCGCTCACGCTCGATGCGGGCCGCGTGCTCGTCGAGTCGCGGGCATG
>NZ_BACZ01000073.1 GCF_000333375.1 Curtobacterium sp. B18 | reverse complement strand
CTGGCGCTGCGGGCTCGCCCATGGACACGGCGGGCACCACGAGTCCCTCGACGGGGGATCGGCCGCGCGGTGGAGCGACGGCGCGACGGGTCGGCGGCTCAAGGACCTGTAGCGCGGCGAGCGCCGGCCCGGACCGCTGGTTGTGCGGGTGGCGGGTGGCGGGTGGCGGGTGTCGGGTGGCGGGCGGCGGGCGTCGGGTGGCGGGCGTCGGGTCTGGGTGCAGCGCCGCACGGTGCGACGTCCGCCACTCCGTGCGAGCTTGCCCGCTGGGTGCCCCGCTACAACCCCGCACCGATCGGGCACCTCCGCACCCGGTGAACGAGCTCGCACCGTGCGAACCGACGGCGCACCGCGCCGCACGGTGCGACGTCCGTCACCCCGTGCGAGCTTGCCCGCTGGGTGCCCCGCCACAAACCCGCACCGAGCGGGCACCCCCCCGCAACAAGTGAACGAGCCCGCACCGATCGGGCAGTCCCGCACCCGGTGAAAAAGCGCGCACCGTGGGAAACGCCGGTGCGCGGCGCCGCACGGTGCGACGTCCGTCACCCCGTGCGAGCTTGCCCGCTGGGTGCCCCGCTACAAGCCCGCACCAAGCGGGCACCTCCGCACCAAGTGAACTAAACCGCACCGTGCGAACCGCCGGTGCGCGGCGCCGCACGGTGCGACGTCCGCCACTCCGTGCGAGCTTGCCCGCTGGGTGTTCCGCTACAACCCCGCACCGAGCGGGCAACACCGCACCCAGTGAACAAGTCCGCACCATGCGAACCGCCGGTGCGCGGCGCCCGCCACCCCTCCGGCCCGCGCGGCACGGTACGGACCCGCGCGGGGGAGGCCGGACCCGCGCGGGAACAGGACAGCGGGCGCGACGCCGGGGCCGCTTTGCGCGCCGGACGGCTGCGGGATGGGCACCGGGGGACAGGAACCCGGCCGTCGCGGGGGCTTCCTGGGACGTGTCTGGAAAGTCCGCCGCCGGCGTGACCACCGTCTGGTGTGCCCCGTCCCATCCGCGGACGGCGACCGCCGGAACGGCCCGATCCCGGGTCCACCCACCGGCGGCGTCCGTCCCGGCCGCGCCGCAGGGAGCGGCGTCCACCGACACGCCCCGCGTGCACCCACGACGACAGACGAACCCGAAGGAGACCCTCATGGCTCAGCGCCGACCCGACCGCGACCGAAACCGCGGACGCAACGAACCGGTGAGCGGATCGACCTCCGAGCAGCGCCGTGAGGACGCCGTGACCTGGTCGCCGCTCGCCCGGTACGCGTCCGAGTTCTTCGGCACCTTCCTGCTCGTCCTCGGCGGTGTCGGGACCGCGCTGTTCGCCGCGAACGTCCCGAGCGCCACGGACAACCAGCAGGGTGTCGGCTACCTCGGCGTCGCCCTGGCGTTCGGGCTGACGCTCGTCGCGGGGATCTCCGCCGTCGGGCACATCTCCGGCGGCCACTTCAACCCGGCCGTCACCCTCGGGCTGCTCGCCGCCGGACGCACCGACGCGCGGCACGTCGCCGGCTACATCGTGTCCCAGGTCGTCGGCGGGCTCGTCGCGACGAGCATCCTCGCCGCCGTGCTCTCCGGCAAGTCCGGGGCGTTCCAGGCCGCGCGGGACGGCGGGTTCGCCTCGAATGGCTACAGTTCGGCGAGCCCCGGCGGGTACGGGCTCGGGTCGGTCTTCCTCACCGAGGCCGTGCTGACCGGGGTGTTCATCGCGGTCATCCTGTCGATCACGGCCAAGCGGGAGTACCAGGCGGTCGCCCCGCTCGGCATCGGGCTCACGCTCACCCTGATCCACCTCGTGAGCATCCCGGTCAGCAACACGTCGGTGAACCCGGCCCGCTCGATCGCCGCTGCCGTCTACGGCGGCGCGACCCCGCTGTCCCAGCTCTGGGTGTTCATCGTCGCCCCGATCGTGGGCGCGGTCGTCGCCGGGGTGATCGTCCGGGTCGGCGGCCGGCGCCGGATCACCAGCTGACCCCTCGAACACCGCGGGACGCCCCGCTGGTCCACCTCGGGCCGGCGGGGCGTACCGTCTGCTGGACCGTGGTCGACCGCGACGGTCGATCGCACACCGACGTCAGGGAGATCGCATGAGCTCGCGCACCACCACCGCCTCCGTCACCGCCAGGACCCTGCTGCGGATCGCCCTCGGCGCCGTCCTCGTCTCACACGGCTCCCAGAAGCTGTTCGGCGCCTTCGGCGGCGGCGGCATCGAGGGTACCGCCCAGGGCATGCACCAGATGGGCTTCCGGCCCGGTCGCCGCAACGCCGTCCTCGCCGGCCTCGGCGAGGCGGGCTCCGGCGCCGCACTCGCCCTCGGTCTCGCCACCCCGATCGCCGGCGCCGGCGCCGCGACCACGATGGGTGTCGCGTCGAGCGTCCACACGCCCAACGGCTTCTTCAACGCGGACGGCGGCTTCGAGTTCCCGGCGTTCCTCGGCTTCTCCGCCGCGATGTTCGCACTCGGTGGTCCCGGCCCGGTCTCGCTCGACCACGCGACGCGGCACGTGTTCGACCGGCCGTGGCTGCGGGCGGTCGCCCTCGCCGCGGTCCCGGTCGCCATCGCGGTGCAGGTCGCGCAGCGTCGGAAGGCGCTCGCGTCGGAACCGGCGGCGACCGACGAGTCGTAAGGGGTACCGGACGGGAGGCGCGGTGCCGGCCCGCACCGCGCCTCCCGTCGGTCGTCCCGATCGTCGCGGGCCCCGCTAGCGCAGCGGGACGGGTCAGGACCTGACGGCGGCCTGCCGGCCGGGCCGGATCCCCCTGCGCTGACCGGAGGCGAGTGCGGACACGGCCGCCAGGATGACGATCGCGAGGACCGCCGAGACGAGTCCGGTCCCGGCGCCGAGGCCGCCGCGCGAGGGCGCCACCGCGACCCAGTCGGCGAACGACGCGCCGAGCGGACGGGTGAGCACGTACGCGGCCCAGAACGAGGCGACGGGCCCGAGGATGCGGAGCCCGCGCGCCACGACGACGCCGGCGATCCCAGCCAGGAAGAGCAGGCCGCCGGCGAGGAACCCGAGTCCGGCGGACGACGCGACGAGGTCCCCGACGGCGGTGCCGAGCGCGAAGGTCACGGCCACGGCGGCCCAGTACCAGAGCTCGCGGCGCAGCGTGTCGACGTGGTGCACGTCGAGGCTGCCCGCCGTGTGTCGCCAGCCGACGAACACGACGACGAGCGCGAGAGCGAACACCAGCGTCGACGCCCAGTACGGCACGCCGATGGCGACGTGCGCCGCGTCGGCGGCCATCGTCCCGAACACCGCGACCATCACCACGGCACCCCAGTACCGCCACGGCGAGGACCGCACGCTCGTCAGCTGCACGGCGAGCACGACCGCGAAGACGACCGCCGTGACGAGCACCGTCGGGACGGGGTCGAACCGCCGCACCAGGAAGTCGGACAGGGCCTCGCCGAAGCCCGTGGTCAGCACCTTGACGGACCAGAAGGACGTGGAGGGGGCCGGGACCTTGTTCGCGCGCACCCGTCGACGGTCGCGTGCCCGTTCGGAGGATCCTCTGAGAAACGCTGTCAGGCGGGCTGCGGGGGCCGGGTCCGGACCGGCGCCAGGGTGTGGGTCAGCGTCGTCGCGACGACCGCACCGGCCGCGATGATCGCGGCGAGGACGACGATCTGGAAGCGTCCGGCCTCGATCGGGGAGACCCCGCCGAAGATCGCACCGACGAAGGCGCCGGGCAGGGTGACCAGTCCGGTGGTGCGCGTCTGGTCGGTGCTCGGCACCATCGCGGCGTGGACCGCCCGGCGGACGAGCTCGGCGGTCGACTGCCGCGGGGTGGCACCGAGGGCGAGCCAGCCCTCGACGTCGTCCCACCGGTCGTCGACGAGCTCGACGAACCGTCGCCCGGAGAGCGTGGCGCTCGTCATGGCGTTCCCGATGACGATGCCCCCGATCGCGAGCACGTACCGCGGTGTGAAGGCGATCGCACCGGTGGCGAACACGACCGCGAGCGCACCGACGATCCCCGCCGACATCGCCAGGGCGACGGGGAGGAGCCGGGTCCGCAGCGTGCCGAGCCGTCGCGCCGCCGTCGTCGTGGCCACGCCGAACATCACCACGAGCGCCGCGGCGATCCAGAGCGGGTCACGGATCACGCCGCTGAGGACCAGGCTGATCAGCGCCAGTTGCACCGTGCCGCGCACGACCGCGAGCGCCGGCGCCCACGGCGACGGAGCGCGCGCGAGCAGGAGCACGAGGGTGGCCAGGGAAACCAGGACGACGACACCGACGAGCGTCCACAGGATGCTGCTCGGCTCGTTCACGGGTCGAGCCTGCCACGGCTGTGCCAGGCTGGACGGACGGTGCCACCCGCGACGCGCCGGAGGAGGCACGGTGACGAGGACGGACCGGTTGCTGCTCGTCGAGGACGACCCGCGACTCGGGCCCCTCGTGGCGGACGTGCTCGGCGAGGACTGGGACGTGACGCTCGTGACGAGCGGCGAGGATGCGCTGGACGCGGCGGCGGACCGGATGTACGCGGTGATGGTCGTCGACCGACGGCTGCCCGGGATCGACGGTGCCGAGGTCGTGGCCCGACTGCGGCGTCGACGCGACGCGACCCCGGTGCTCATGCTCACGGCCCTCGGCGCGCTCGGCGACCGGGTCTCCGGGCTCGACGCCGGAGCGAACGACTACCTCGTGAAACCGTTCGAGTTCGAAGAGCTCGCCGCGCGGTTGCGCGCCCTGACGCGGGACTTCCGGTCGGAGGGGGACCCGCTGCCGATCGGTGCGTGGACCTTCTACCCGGACACCGCGACCGTGTACTCGCCCTACTCCGGGCGGATCCAGTTGACGGATCGCGAGAACGCCCTGCTGGAACTCCTGGCCCGGGCACCGACGACGGCGTTCAGCCGGGCGCACATCCTGTCGACCGTGTTCGGCGACAGCGAGGTCGAGGGCACGGTCGACACGTACGTGCACTACATCCGGCGCAAGACCGACCGTGAGCTCATCACGACGATCCGCGGGACCGGCTACCGGATCGGTTCACCGTGACCCGTGACGCGGACGACGTGGCGGTCCGGCGGTCGGCGGTGCGGATCGGTGTGCAGGTCGCCCTCGTGTCGGCCGGGCTGGTCGTGGTGATCGTCGGCCTCGTGTTCGCGTACGTGCTCTGGCAGTCCACGCCGACCGAGGTGCACGAGCAGCACGCGGCGGACACCACGCGGATCTTCGTCGACCGCGACGCGTTGCTCGGCGCCCTGGCCGTGATCGGCGCCGGTGCGGTGCTGCTCGCGGGGCTCGCGACGTGGTTCGTCGCCCGACGTGCGGTCGTGCCGCTGGGGGAGGCGCTGCGGCTGCAGCGGACCTTCGTCGCCGATGCGAGCCACGAGCTGCGCACGCCGCTCACCGTGATGAGTGCGCGGGTGCAGCAGCTGCAGCGCAGGATGTCCGCCGACGACGACCGCACGCCCATCGTCGACGCCCTCCGCGAGGACACGCGGTCGCTCGCGGCGGTGGTGGACGACCTGCTGCGGGCCGCGACGATGGACGGCGATGACGGATCGGCGGCGACGCCGGTGTCCCTCGAGGTCGACGGTGCGGTCGCCGACCTGCAGGTGGTCGCCGAGCAGCGTGCCGTGCGCATCGTGCACCGCGGAGACGGCGGAGGCGACGTCGACGTGGCGGTCCGGATGTCCGCGACGCCGCTCCGCCGAGCTCTCGTCGCACTCCTCGACAACGCGGTGGGGCACGCTCCGGCGGGTTCCGACGTCGAGGTCCGGGTCACGGCGACGCCACGGACCGTCGAGATCGCGGTGCGGGACCGTGGCGACGGCATCACCGGGATCGACCCGGACCGGGTCTTCGACCGCTTCGCGCACGGGACGCCCGCGGCGGGTCCCGCCGAGCGTCGGACGAGCTACGGGATCGGCCTGGCCCTGGTCCGCGAGATCGCCGTCCGGGCCGGGGGATCGGTCCGTGTCGGCGCCACCGGCCCGGGCGGGACCATGTTCGTGCTCAGTCTGCCGCGGGTGACCGGCGGAGCCGAACCGCCTCGACCGACCCGTCGGTGAGCGCAGCGGAGGACCGCCGGAGCCGCACGGACGTCGCCCCGACGACCACGAGGATCGCGGCGAGGAACACCGTGCTCGTGGTGATCGTGCCGATGCCCAGTCCGCCATCGGACGTCGGCTGCGAGAGCAGGTCTCCCAGCGAAGCGCCGAGCGGCCGGGTGAGCACGTACGCTGCCCAGAAGCACGCGACCCCGTCGACCCGGAGCCCGAAGCGGAGCAGGGCGACCAAGGCGATGCCGCCGGCGAAGAGCAGCAGCGCCGGGAAGTACCCGATACCGGTCTGTTCCCCGATGAGGTCGCCCGCGGCGGTGCCGAGGGCGAAGGTGAACAGGATCGCGAGCCAGTAGAAGGCCTCGCGGCGCACCGTGTCGATCCGGTGGATGGACAGCGTGCCCTCCACCCGGTGCCAGGCGAGGAACACCACGACGAGGCCGACCCCGAACACCGTCGTGCTCAGCCACAGCGGGACGCCGAGCCCGTCCGTGAGGTTGTCTGTGATGCACGTGCCCACGATGCTGATGAGGACGACGGTGACCCAGTAGACCGACGGACGGTAGGAACGTGCGCGGAACTGCAGGACGAGGAACAGCACCAGCACGGCGCCCATCACGACCGTGGTCAGGGGGAGGCCGAGTCCGAGCGTCTCGCTCATCAGGTCGGCGGCCGTCTCACCGACGGTCGTCGCGAGGACCTTGACGATCCAGAACGACGCCGTCGGGTCCGGGACCTTGTTGCGGACGGTGGCGACGTGGGCGGGGGTCGAGCGTGGCATGGGGATCCTTCGCGATCGGGTGGGGGACGAGGCGCTCAGCTGGTGGTGGAACGGCTCCGGCGGCCGCGCCGCGCGCGGACCGCGCCGATGACGACGGGCAGGACCGAGACGACGACGATGACGAGCGCGAGGACGTCGATGTTGTGCGCCACGAACGGGATGCCGCCGAGCAGGACGCCGACCAGGGTCATGAGGACGACCCACACCGTGCCACCGAGCGCGTTCCACAGCGTGAAGCGGCGCCAGCGCACGTCGGCGGTGCCGGCGGCGAGGGGGACGTACGTGCGGACGACCGGGACGAACCGACCGAGCACGAGCGAGAGGGCGCCGTACCGCGCGA
>NZ_BACZ01000074.1 GCF_000333375.1 Curtobacterium sp. B18 | reverse complement strand
GGTCGCTCGTCGACGAGGTCGCGGACGCGCTCGCCCACCTCGCGCACCGTGTCGGTCGCGGGGCGGGTGTCGTCGACGGCGATGCCCGCGTGCACCCGCAGCGTCGTGCCCTCGCGCTGCACGTCCACCAGGACGTCGGGTTCCTGCAGCGAGAAGGTGGACGCGACGGCCTCGGCGGCGGCCTGCACGAGTGGCCGGCTCGGGTAGACCCCCGTGACGCCCGGGACGCTCCGGATCCGGTCGGTGAGGGCTCGGGACAGGGCTTCGTCGCTCACGTCGTGCTCCTAGGGCAGGTGGACGTCGTCGAACACGACGTCGATGGACGCCACGGTCATGGCGGTGTGCCGTGCGAGGGCCGCCGCGATCCTGTCCCTGAGCCGGTCGGCGGTCTCGGCCGCCGGCGCCCCGTAGACCAGTCCGGCGGTGACCCGGACGTGCACCGGGGCTCCGGGGTCGCCGAGCTCGCCGTCGAGCGTGCAGCTGCCCATCACGACGCCGCCCATCGTGTCGCCGGCGCGACGGACCAGGCCGCGCACGGCGGCCTCGGTCATCGCGAGTCGGAGTCTCGGGTCGGGGTGGGGGACCGGGACGTCACGACCCGGTCGGACCTCGGAGCGGATCGTCGCGAGCAGACGGTCGATCCAGTCGGTCTCGCGGTCCGGCTCGGCGTCCGCCCGACGCTGCAGGGCACCGAGCGAGAGCTCCCGCAGGCGTGCCATGTTCGACAGCGCGAGCCGGCAGGACGCGGACGCCTCGATGGCGGGGTCGCGTGGGGTCCGACCACGGTCGAGGTAGTCGGCGAGCTCCTCCATGGTGTGACCGTCGAGGTCGTCCTCGGGAACGGGGACATCGTCGATGTCGCTCATCGCCATGCCTCCATCTCCACGGTCAGGAACCGACGGGCACGGGCGAGCAGCCCACGCACCGTCGACACCGGCAGTTCGAGTTCGTCGGCGATCTGCTGGTAGCTGTAGCCGGCGGTCTCGCGGAGGAGCCAGCACCGCCGCTGGTCTGCGGGGAGGCGGTCCAACGCGGTCCACATCGCGTCGAGCTGCATCCGCGTCTCGACGATACGCTCCGGCTGCCTGGTGGCGTCCGTCGGGTGCTGTGCGCCGTCGACGTCGTCGTGGTGGCGGCGCCGACGGAGCCGGTCGAGCGCCTTCCGGGTGACGATCTGCATCATCCACGGACGGAACCGCGCGGGGTCGTTGAGGTCGGAGAGTCGACGCCACCCGGTCAGGAACGACTCCTGCACGACGTCGTCCGACTCGACGTTCGAGCCGAGCATCTGCTCGGCGTACACGCGCATCACCGGCCCGTGTCGACGCGCGAGCACCTCGAAGGAGCGGACGTCGCCGTCGGCGGCGCGGACCACCAGGGTGGGGTCCTCCGCACGCAGGAGGGGATCGTCGTGGTCCATCCCCGCCTTCCGATCGTCGCCGGCGGCCGCCGTCCGACGGCCGTCCCGTTCCACACTGCACCGGGCGGCGGGGACACGCCCGGGTGCACCGGACGGCGACGGATCCGTGACGGATCCGGTCCCCACGACGTCCACATGACGGAATGATCGACGACACCAACACCACCCCCGTGCCCGACGCCACCGATCCGGTCCGCTCCGCGGCGCCGTCGGGCGTCGGCGCGGACCGACTGCCCCGCGACCTCTGCCTGAGCGTCTTCGACCGCTGGCGCTGCGGGCTCGCCCACGGACACGGCGGGCACCACGAGTCCCTCGACGGGGGATCGGCCGCGCGGTGGAGCGACGGCGCGACGGGTCGGCGGCTCAAGGACCTGTAGCGCGGCGAGCGCCGGCCCGGACCGCTGGTTGTGCGGGTGGCGGGTGGCGGGTGGCGGGTGTCGGGTGGCGGGCGGCGGGCGTCGGGTGGCGGGCGTCGGGTCTGGGTGCAGCGCCGCACGGTGCGACGTCCGCCACTCCGTGCGAGCTTGCCCGCTGGGTGCCCCGCTACAACCCCGCACCGATCGGGCACCTCCGCACCCGGTGAACGAGCTCGCACCGTGCGAACCGACGGCGCACCGCGCCGCACGGTGCGACGTCCGTCACCCCGTGCGAGCTTGCCCGCTGGGTGCCCCGCCACACGCCGACGGGATCGGCGTGCGCCAGCCGGTGTCCGTCGCGGACCCGGAAGCCGCCGCCGCGATCCGTGCGGTCGCCGGCGAGCTCGCGCGCGAGCACGACCGCGAGGTCCCGTCCCGGATGGTGCTGCAGCTGCTGCTCCGTGCGGTCCTCGTCCTGCTCGAGCGCGGCGCGGCAGCGGCCGCCGACGACGGGGTGGAGGACCCGCTCGCGACCCGGTTCCGCAAGGAGGTGGAGCGGCGGTTCACCGAGCTGCACACCGTCGCCGAGTACGCACAGGTCCTCGGGCACAGCATCCGGACGATCTCCCGCGCCGTGGCCCAGGGGAACGGCACGAGTCCGAAGCAGCTGATCGACCGGCGGATCGCGCTCGAGGCGCAGCGCCTGCTCGGGTACACCGACCTCCCGGTCGCGCGGATCGCGGAGCGTCTCGGGTTCACCGAAGCGACGAACTTCAGCCGGTTCTTCCAGCGGACGACCGGGATCAGCGCGACGCGGTTCCGGACGGAGCGTCGGCCGCCGGTACGGCGCTGACCGGCGCTGGTGTCTCCCGAGGAGCACTGCCCGGGCGGGGAGCTCCACTCCGTGGTGGAGCCCTGCGGCGAGCGCCGTCGCGACCACGAGGGCGAGCAGCGCGTGCAGCACCGCCGCGCGGCCTCTGGGGTCGACGGGGAGGACGGTCGGGAGCCGCTGCAACACGAGCAGGTGCACGAGGTAGAAGGCGAACGAGAGCTCCCCGAACCAGCGCATCGGCGCGCTGGCGAGCGGACTCCGGCGGCCCGACAGGTCGATGCGGGCCAGCGCCGTCACGAGCAGCCCGTACCCGACGACCGTGAAGCCGCTGAGGTGCCACGGGCTCGAGGGTTCGGCGGTCGCAGCCGCGTACCCGACGGCCGCGAGCGGGACCGCCAGCGCGAGCGGTGCGCCACGCCACGCTCCGGTCCGCATCAGTCGTGCGACCGCGACGCCGAGGAGGAACTCCGGGAACCGTGCGATCGGCGAGTGCCCCGCGTCGACCGGGATCGGGAGCACGGCCTGGACCGCGTGCAGGCCGAGCAACGGCTCAGCGAAGGTGGCCACGACCGCCGCGACCGCGACGACCGCCAGCGCCGTCGTCGACACGCGCCGGAGGACCAGGGTGAGCAGCGGGAAGGTGGCGTAGAACGCGGCTTCGCAGACCAGGGACCAGCTCACCGGGTTCCCGGCCTGCCACCAGTCGGGCCGCCACGCGCTGATGAGCAGGGCGTTCGCGACGACCGAGCCCCGCGACGGACTCACGATCTCCGGGACGACGGGGGCCACCACGGCGACCGCGAGGGCGAGCGCGGTGAGGTGCAGTGGGGCGATCCGAGCGATGCGCGCCCACCAGAACCGTTGTGGGCTCGTCTCGTCGCGGTGGGACCAGGCCAGCACGAACCCGGACAGGACGAAGAAGAGCGACACCCCGGTGTCGCCACCGCCGACGACGCGGGAGAGGAGCTCCTCGGACCGGCCGGAGAAGAAGCCGACGTTCCGCAGGTGGTAGGCCCAGACGGCGAGGGCTGCGCACCACCGCAACCCGGTCAGGGAGGGCAGCGCGCGCGGTGTGAGGGTGACGGACATGCCGCGAGTCCACCGGAGCCGGTGTTGCGAGCGCGTCCGTCCGACCCCTTACGTTCGCCTTACCCCGGCGCCCGTATCCTGCTCCGACACGACGAAGGGTTCTGACATGGTGCGCGTGTTGGTGGTCGAGGACGAGCCGTTCCTCGGGGACGCCGTGCAGACCGGACTGCAGCTGGTCGGGCTCAGCGTCGACCTGGTCCGTGACGGTGCCGCGGCGCTGGAGGCCGTCGACGTGCACGCGTACGACGTCGTCGTGCTCGATCGTGACCTGCCCCTCGTGCACGGTGACGACGTGTGCCGCGCGCTGGTCGCGATGCCGGAGCCGCCGCGCGTCCTCATGCTCACCGCGGCGACCACGGTCGGGGACCGGGTGTCCGGGCTCGCCGTCGGCGCGGACGACTACCTCGGGAAACCGTTCGACCTGGCGGAACTCACCGCCCGCGTCACGGCGCTGCACCGCCGACCCTCCGCGGTCGTCCCGCCGACCCTGCACCGCGCCGGCCTCACGCTGGACCCGTTCCACCGCGAGGTCTTCCGCGACGGCCGTGTCCTGCACCTGTCCCGCAAGGAGTTCGCCGTCCTCGAGGTCCTCATGCGCGCGGGCGGCGGCGTGGTCAGCGCCGAGCGACTGCTCGAGAAGGCCTGGGACGAGCACGCCGATCCGTTCACCAACGCCGTGCGGGTGACCGTGTCGACACTCCGCAAGAAGGTCGGAGCCGACCGGATCGAGACGGTCCCAGGGGTCGGGTACCGGATCGCTCGGGTCACGTCGTGACGCGGGAGCGGCTGCGGCGACCGAGCGGGATCCGACTCCGGATGACGCTGCTCGGCACCGCGGCGGTCCTGGTGGGCGGGATCGCGGTGCTCCTCGTCGTCGTCTGGATCCTCACGATCATCCCCGGGTTCACGATCACCGCGGGGCCGTTCCCCTACGGCACGACGCACGACGTCTTCACGGTGCACGGGGCGCAGGACGTCCTCACGCTGTTCTGGTTCTGCTCCGTCGTCGTCCTCGTGCCGTTGACCGTCCTGGGTGGCGTCGTGA
>NZ_BACZ01000075.1 GCF_000333375.1 Curtobacterium sp. B18 | reverse complement strand
TGCAGCTCCGTGATGGGGGAGAGGATGCGGACCTTGCGCTCCTCGGTGTCCATCGCCTCGTACGCCTCGTCGAGGGCGGAGAAGTGGGCGAGGGCACGGTCGGCCGCCTCGTACGTGCCCGGGGTCTCGAGCACGAGCGACTTGTAGAGCGCGTCGACGGTCGGCAGGTGCTGGCCGGCCTGGATCCGTGCGAGCAGGCGCATCGCCCGGTTGCCACCGCCGGAGTCGCCGATCCCGAGCCGGGTCTGCAGCGTGTACGCGAGCTCCTGGTAGGTGTCGCGGATGACGAGCCCCGGCACGCGTCCGGTCAGCTCGAGGTGGTGGAACCGCGTCGGGACGAACTCCTCGAGCCGACGCAGGTCGAACGTGTCGTCGACCGTCGCCATGGTCATCTGGATGTCGCCGACCCCGCGCGCACGCTTCGGCACGATGTACGTGCGCAGCACCGTGAAGCGCCGCTCGTCGTCGTTTCGGAAGGTCACCGCGACGGCACCCCAGGTGGTCTGGTCGTCACCGCGCAGGTTGACGTCGCGCAGGCTCCCGGACTCGGGGTCGCGACGGGTGTCCACCTTGCCCCGCAGGTACGTGAGCAGGTTGCGCTGGTCGGCGCTCCGCGCGCGCCCGGTGGTCGCGTCGTTCGACGCGCCGTTGAACGGCACGTCCGACGGCATCATGACGGCGAGGTACGCGTCCATCAGCGTCGACTTGCCGGTGCCGGACGCGCCCGAGATGAGCGTGGCGGTGCCGGAGAGCTCGACCTGGCGGTGGCCGTGGAACCCGCCCCAATTCACGACCTGCATGGACTCGGCGCGCCACTGCGCGACCGTGTCGAACAGGGCGGGGATGCCGAAGGAGTCGGTCGCGGTGTCGGTCATGCGTCCGTCTCGCCTTCGTCGTCGGTGTCGGTCTCGTCTGCCGGGAGGGACGGGTCGTCCCCGTCGGTCGGCTCGCCGTCCGGGGTGGTCGCGTCGGCGTGCGCGGTGGTGGTCCGGAGCGCCGTGTTCGCCAACCACGTGTCCAGGTCGCGCAGCCGCTCCAGCGGGAGCAGCACCTCGACCACGCTGGCGATCCGGAACCGGTCCGGGTCGCTGGTCTTGAGCAGGATCCGGGCGGTCACGAGGCGTTCGACGGCCTTCGCCACGCGGCCCTCGTCACGGGTGCGGTCGGTCGCCGTCGCGGGACGGAACCCGGCGACGTGGCCGAGGATCTCGGAGCGGTCGACGACGACCTGGTCCGGACCGGGACGGGTGTCGGCGCGCAGCCGCATCCGCAGGTAGACGAGGACGATCGTCTCCTCGCGCGTGTACGGGACGTCGCGGAGCAGCGTCGGGAACCCGCGGCGCTGGCTCTCGGAGCGGGCTTGGCGCTTCCACGCCACCTCGCGGTCGCGGTCCACGTGCAGTTCGAGGAACAGGTCGTTGAGCCGCGACCGGAGCTGGTGCTCCGCGTCGAGCACCGCGCGCCACTCGTCGGTGTGGGTGCGTGCACTCACGTAGGGGCTGCGGAGCAGCGCCACGAGGGCGCGGCGCTGCCGGTCGTCGAGACGGCCCTCGTCGCCCTCGAAGAGGGCGAAGCTCGTCTCGTCGCGTTCGTCGTCCTGCTGGACGGCTGCGGGGTCGTCGTAGGGGACCGTCTCGTCGACGGGTGCCGGTGTCGTGTCGCTCACCGCGCCTCCTGTGCGTGTTCGTCGTTCGTCGTGTCCGGGACCGGGCCGCGCCGCTCGTCGGTGAGCGCTGCCGTCGGCATGTGGAAGGTGACCGGGCTGCCGTCCGGGCGGACCGTCCGGTGCTCGGCGAGGTGCGCTGCGGACTCGAAGTCGTCGTGGCCCGTGAGCAGGTGGGCGAGGCCGAAGAGCTCGACCGGGCGCCGCTGTTCCGGCGGCAGCCCGTGGAAGGCGTCCACGCTGGAGTCGGCCGAGGCCGAGCGGAGCGCCGCGCGCAGTTCGGTGAGCAAGGGGCCACCGTGTCGCCGGATCGTCTCGACGTCGAGCTCCTCGAAGACGTCGTCGTCCGGCTCCTCGATCGCGGGCGGGACCGACTCGGCGTCCGGGTCGTAGAACCGTTCGCGCAGGGTACCGACCTCGGCCGTCGCCGGCAGCAGGCCGAGCGGCAGGCGGTCCCGTGCCGATCCCTGGTCCATCCACGTCGCCAGGCCGCGCTCGACCGAGCGGAGGACGGCGTCGAGCTCGCGGTCGCGGGCGACGTCGTGCGCCACGATCTGGTCGCGCAGCGTGGCCGTGAGCTGCCGGCGCTGGGCGAGGACGTCCTCGATGCCCTGACGGAGGATGACCACCGTGTTCCGGAACGCCCGACGCTCCGCCGCCCCGAGGCCGTCCGCGAACGGGTGGGCGAGGATCGTCTGGATGTCGTCGCGGAGCCGGAGCAGCAGCGCGTCGTCGCGGAGCAGCTCGAAGGCACCCTCGAACGCGCGGCCCTCGGGCGTTGCCTCCATGAGGTTGTCCGTCCGCGCGAGGTAGTCGTCGAGGATCTCGCCGATCGGCCGGACCTCTTGCCGGAAGTCCTCGACGATCGACCGGTGCATCGCCGCCACCGCCTCCTCGACGCGCTTGAAGTCGCTCGGGAGCTGCCGGATCAGGTCGGAGATGTTCGTGTAGCCGTCGCGCATCCGGGCGTCGTCCACGGTGTCCACCTCGCCGTGCTCGAGCCGGTCGCGCTCGGCCTGCAGTTCGGCGATCTGCGCGTCGATCCGGCGGACCTGGATCGCGGGGTCCGGCTCGGCGCGTGCCGCCCAACGGTGCACGGCGTCGACGATCATCGCGAGCCGGCTCTCGCTGATGAGTGCGCGGTCGGACGAGAGGGCGTCGACGAGGGACAGGGCCTCGAGCGCGTGGCTCGTCAGGGAGTACTGCTCGTCGCCGTCGGGGGAGTTCGACCGGACGAGCCACTGCGCGGCCACCCACTCACGGCAGAGCGCGCGGCCGTTCGGTCGGGCGTCCGGTTCGCCCTGCTCGGACACCATGCCCGCATCCGGTGCTGCCGAGCGGGCCTCGTTCGCGGGCGTGCGCGCGCCGGCGGTCTGCAGGCGCGCGACGTGCTCCTCGACCTGCAGGTGCATGCGCTCCGCGGGGACGTACTGCACGTCGCGGTCGAACACGGTCCGGAACACCGCGAGCACGACGGCGCTCGTCGGGCGGGACATCAGCCGCAGGGTCGGACGGTCGAGGACCGCCCGGACCCGGGCGAACTCGAGGTCGACGTCGGTCATGCGCCCCTTCGTCCTTGCTCTGCTGCGTGGTCTGCGGTGTCGTCCCCGCCGCGTGGTCCGCGGGTCGTCGGCGGGGGAGATGCGAAGAGCCCGACGCTGCTGCGTCGGGCTCTTGCGGGTGGGTGGGCGATACCAGACTCGAACTGATGACCTCTTCGGTGTGAACGAAGCGCGCTACCAACTGCGCCAATCGCCCCTGCACTGTGCGTGCCAGTCGATAGTAGCGGATGCCGGGGCGTGCACCGAACACGGCGCGCGTCCCGGGTGTGGCGTCGGGGCTCGACCCGGCCCGATCCGCATGAACACGGGGGACACGCCCGGTGAACGAGGAGGATTTTGGTGGATGCCCTCGGGTTCGTATAGAGTTTACGTCGTCGCCGCGACAGCGGGTCGGACAAATGCGGATGTGGCGCAGTGGTAGCGCATCACCTTGCCAAGGTGAGGGTCGCGAGTTCGAATCTCGTCATCCGCTCGAGTGTGGTCTTCTCCGGAAGACCACGACTCACCAGAGGGTATCCCACCGTTCGGGTACTCACGGAGACGTGAACCTCGATGGTGGGGTGGCCGAGAGGCTAGGCAGCGGCCTGCAAAGCCGTCCACGCGGGTTCGAATCCCGTCCCCACCTCCAGTTCCACACTCCTCTGGGCGATTGGCGCAGCGGTAGCGCGCTTCCCTGACACGGAAGAGGTCACTGGTTCGATCCCAGTATCGCCCACAGCAGAGAGCCCCCGGGAAACCGGGGGCTTTCGTCGTCCCCGGGCTCGGACCGCGAGGATCCGGGCGCCGCGCGCACGACCGGCGCCGCTGCAGTGGGGTGACCACCGAGCGGACGGGAGGCGCAGTGCGGGCCCGCACCGCGCCTCCCGTCCGGTGGTCATCCCGTGGGTCAGCCTGCTGCCCCGGGGAACAGGGACCGGTTGGCGATGTCGATGACGAACTGTCCGCCGTACTCCGGGTAGCGCTTCGTGATGGCCGCCTTGTAGGCCGCGCCGTCGTCCCCGAGCAGCTCCGCGGCGTCGGCGAGGTAGCGCTCCAGTTCGCCGAAGACCGCCGGGGTGGTGGGCAGCCCGTGACCGGCGAGGACCGTGTCGTACCCCTCCGCCTGCGCGAGGAGCGACACGGCTCGCTGCCACCCGTCGATGTCCCGCTCGCCGAAGTACAGGTGCACGTCGTGGTAGACGAGGTCCTGGGCGATCAGGACGCCGTGGTCGGGCAGCGCGATCAGGAGCTGGTCGTGCGCCTCGCCGCCGACGACGTGCTCGAAGGTCAGGAGGACACCGTCGACGACCTCCTCGCCGACCCGCACGGACCCGTCCGGCGTGACGTCGGCCACCGGGACCAGGCCGCCGGTCGGCAGGTGGACGTCGCCTCGGGCGAGGATCGCGTCGCGGACCTCGGGCAGCGACACGAGCGGGGCACCCCACCGGGCCGCCGCCGCGTAGTGGTCCGGGTGTCCGTGGGTGATGACCAGTCGGTCGATCGGCTTCCCGAGGGACCGGGCGTACTCGGCGGCCTCGTCGGCGAACGGACCGAGGAACTGCCCGTCCACGACGATCAGCCGCTCCGGGGTCTCGATGATCTGCGACGTGACGTTGACGCTCTTCTCGGGCGCCATGTAGCTGTGGATGCGGACTTCGCCCTTGTCCAGGACGGTGACGGTTCCGTTCATGATTCCTTCTCTCCGGCCGCTTGCTGCTCGCGGCCACGGATCGATACTCTCCTCACGGAGTTCCGGCATCGAGGGCACTGCTGGACTCGTTCGGATCAATCCGGGACAGGTGGTCGGTGTGGGGCAGATGCAGCAGCTGGCGTTCGGGACGACCGTCGTGCCGGGCATCGAGGTCGTCGGGATCCGCGACCTGCGGCGTCGCATGCGCTTCGGCGCCGACGGACGGCAGCACCGGGTCGACTTCCACGTCCTCACGGTCGTCGCCGAGGGCGCCGGCCGGCGAGAGGTCGACTTCGAGGACTTCCCGCTCGATCGTGACCGGGTGCTGTGGGTGCGACCTGGGCAGGTGCAGCGGTTCGAGGACGGCGACCTCGACGGACTCCACCTGCTTGTCGCCGACGAGTTCCTGGCGAGCCTGCCGGCCGCCGACCGGATCGGCGTGCGCCAGCCGGTGTCCGTCGCGGACCCGGAAGCCGCCGCCGCGATCCGTGCGGTCGCCGGGGAGCTCGCGCGCGAGCACGACCGCGAGGTCCCGTCCCCGATGGTGCTGCAGCTGCT
>NZ_BACZ01000076.1 GCF_000333375.1 Curtobacterium sp. B18 | reverse complement strand
CCGCGCAGCATCGAGACCTGGTCGGTCGGACGGTGCACGACCGAGAGCTTCGGGACGGCGGGGTCGGCGACGGGCTGCGGCGAGCGGCGTGCCAGCGGGGAGGCCTTGGGCGCCCCCTGGAACTCGGCCTCCACCAGCGCGCAGAACCGGTCGTGGTCGACGGCTCCGGCCGCGGTGACGACGATGCCGTTCGGGGCGTAGTGCTCGCGGTAGTGGGCGAGCACCTCGTCGCGCTGGACGGCGCGGATGCTCTCGGGCGTGCCGCCGATCGGTCGGCCGAGGGCGTGCCCGTCGAACGCGGCGGCGAAGAACGCCTCGCCCGCGACGTCGGCCGGGTCGTCGGCCGCCATCGCCAGCTCTTCGAGGATGACCCCGCGCTCGACGTCGAACGCGGCCTCGTCGAGGACGGACCCAGTGACCATGTCACCGATGACCGCGACGGCCATCGGGACGTCGGCGTCCCGGACCCGCGAGTAGTAGCAGGTGTACTCCTTGGCGGTCGCGGCGTTGTGCTCGCCGCCGACGGAGTCGAACGAGATCGCGATGTCGAGCGCGGAGCGGGTCGCGGTGCCCTTGAACAGCAGGTGCTCGAGGAAGTGCGTCGAGCCGTACTGGCCGTCGCGCTCGTCGCGGGATCCCACCCCGACCCAGAAGCCGAGGCTCGTCGAACTGGCCCCCGGCATGGACTCGGTCAGGACCCGCACGCCGGACGGGAGGACGGTTCGGCGGACGAAGGCGCCCCCGGACGTCAGGAACGACGTGTCCGGGGCCTCGAGCGGCAACGGCACTGGGTGGTTCATCGCAGACGAGCCTACTGACCCCGGAGCGGCCATCACCCAGTTTCCACAGGCACCCGGCCTGTCACTCGAAGTGGGGTACAGAAATAGAGGATAGAAAGACTCGTCTGTCTGTCCTCACTGTGGTACAGTTTCGTCACCGGATCGGAAGCCCCCCTATATTCCGATCCGGTGGCTCGGGACATCAGTCCTCACGCGGTACGAGTCCCCCCGCTCCGCCGCGGAGCCGATGAGTCCAAGGAGAGCCACGCTGTGACGGTCGATTCCCCCCAACCGACCGTCCAGCGTCTCCCTGGCCCGAGCACGAACCTCGCGTCGCCGGACGGGTCGAGCGCCCCCCCGGCTCCCCGCTCCGGCGGCGCGAAGGTCCGTATCCTCGAGACCGCGACGCGGCTCTTCTACGAGGAGGGCATCCACGGCGTCGGCGTCGATCGTCTCATCTCCGAGGCGAGCGTCACGAAGGCGACGTTCTACAAGCACTACGGGTCGAAGGACAACCTGATCCTGGCCTACATCCGGACGCAGCACGAGCGCGTGCAGCAGCGGATGGAGCAGCTCATCACCGACGCCGGCTCCCCCGAGGCCGCCGTGCGTGCGTGGGTCGCCGCCCTCACGGACGAGGTGAACGACCCCGAGTTCCGCGGCTGCGCGTTCCTCAACGCGGCGGCCGAGTACCACGATGCGCGCGACCCCGTCCGCGAGGTCGTCGCCATGCACCGTGACTGGTACACGGAGCGGCTGGCCGACCTGCTGCAGGCATCGGGCCACGCGCTCCCCGGCGACGGCGCGGACGAGCTCATGCTCGCGCGCGACGGCGCCATGTCCGGCGCGTACGCCGGCGACGCGATCGCGGCGACGGCGGCCCTCGGCCGCGTCGTCGAGCGCGTGCTCGCGGACTGACGGCGCTGCGGCGCGGCGCGCGGAGCGCGGCGCGCGGCTGTCCTGTCGCATGGTGCGCGCTTGCGCACCCCGTGCGAGGTTCCACGCACCGTGCCGGCCTGTGACGCCGCACCCAGCCACCAACACCGCACCAGCCGACAAGGCGCGCACCGTGCGGACGGGAGGGACCGGCGGCCCGGCACCGCGCCTCCAGTCCGCACGGTGCGGACGGGAGGAACGTAGCGGCCCGGCACCGCGCCTCCAGTCCGCACCGGGCGCACCTGCGCACCCCGTGCGAGGTTCCACGCACCGTGCCGGCCTGTAACGCCGCACCCAGCCACCAACACCGCACCAGCCGACAAGACGCGCACCGTGCGGACGGGAGGAACGTAGCGGCCCGGCACCGCGCCTCCACTCCGCACCGTGCGCACCTGCGCACCCCGTGCGAGGTTCCACGCACCGTGCCGGCCTGTAACGCCGCACCCAGCCACCAACACCGCACCAGCTGGAGAGACGCGCACCGTGCGGACGGGAGGGACGTGGCGGCCCGGCACCGCGCCTCCAGTCCGCACCGTGCGCCGTTGCGCACCCCGTGCGCGGTTCCGCGCACCGTGCCGGCCTGTGGCGCCGCACCCAGCGACCAACGCCGCACGAGCC
>NZ_BACZ01000077.1 GCF_000333375.1 Curtobacterium sp. B18 | reverse complement strand
CTCGTCGCGCTCACGCTGGCGGGCTGACCGGGTCGGCGCGGATCAGTCGACGACCTTGACGCCCTTCCAGAACGCCACGTAGCCCGAGTAGTCCTTGCCGACGCGGTCGAACGACGACGGGATCGGCGTCGGGTACGACCATGCGTTGTCCTGCAGCGCCTGCCCGTCCACGTTCTTCTGACGCGACCGGCTGACGGACCGGCGCGGCCCGCTCAGCGGTGACGCGCCGGCGGCACCCGGGACGCGCCGACCGCGCCTCCGGTCAGGACACGTGTGCCCTGGTGAGCGCTTCGCGCATCGCGGCCCGCGCCCGCTTGCGGTCACCGGCGGCGTCGTAGACGACGCCGAGGCGGTACCAGCCGCGCCAGTCGGCCGGGTCGTCCTCGACGGCGGCCCGGTACTGCGGGAAGAGCTCGTCGGCCGCCTCACGCAAGGGGCGACCGGACGGCCGGACCGGCACGACGTCGGCCGGGGCCCCGCCCTCGCGCTCCAGCCGGGCGCCGAGCCGCGTGATGCGCAGCCCGAAGCGGAACTCGAGCACGAGCAGCAGTGCGCCGATCGCCGCGACGACGAAGAGCGCGACACCGATGCCGATGCCGATCGGGATGCCCGTCGCGATGAACGCCACCGCGCGCTGCCCGACGAGGACGATGTAGAGCGCGAGGAGCAGCGCCATGAGCGCGGCGCCCCAGAAGGGCGAACGGAGCAACCGGGGCAGGCGCACGGTGTCAGCCGATGCCGAGGACGCTGCCGAGGCCGACCGTGAGACCGCGCATCGACCCCACGGCGGACAGTGCCGCCCGGATGCCGGCGACGTACGCGACGTCGTCGTTCGTGTCGTGCCGGATGGTCAGGGTCTCGCCGGGGCCGCTCAGCACCACGTCCTGCACGGCCGTCACGCCCGGCAGCCGGAGCGAGTGGATCGGGACGCTCGCGACCTGCTGCCCGCGAGCGCGCTGGTCGACGTGGGGTGCGTCGACCGGACCGACCTCGCGGCGGGCGTCGGCGATGAGCTCGGCGGTGCGGACGGCGGTGCCGGACGGGGAGTCGATCTTGGCGGCGTGGTGCGTCTCGACGATCTCCACCGAGGGGAACCACGGTGCGGCGATGGTCGCGAGGTGTGTGCCGAGGACCGACCCGATCGAGAAGTTCGGGACCACGAAGACCCCCTGCTCCGGGCGTTCCTCGAGCCCAGCACGGAGCGTCGCGAGTCGGGCGCCGGACCACCCGGACGTGCCGACGAGCACGTTGGCGCCGCTCGCGAGGGCGTTGTCCACGATCGCCGGGCTGAGGGCCGGGACGGTCACGTCCACCACGATCGCCGCGCCGCCGAACACGTCGGGCCCCGCTTCGTGCGCACCGTCCTTCGAGGACAGGCTCGTGACGAGCTCGAAGTCGGACAGTTCCTCGACGACGGCGGCCACGAGGCCCCCGAGACGACCGGTGGCGCCGACGACGGCGACGGGAGTGACCATGCCCACCATCCTAGGATCGACGCATGACGCTCGAGGTCAGGACCGTGCCGGCAGACACCCCCGAGGTCGACGCGCTGCTCGACGCCTACCTCGACGAACGCGAGGCCACGTTCCCGAGCGCGCAGGGCTCCTACGCCAGGAAGCGGACCCCCGCGGCCGAGTTCACCCCGCCACGCGGCACCTTCGTCGTCGCGTCCGAGGACGGCCGGGCCGTCGGGTGCGGCGGGCTGCGGCGGATCCCGGACGACGGCGACGACGTCCGGTTCGAGGTGAAGCACGTGTTCGTGACCCCGGACGGTCGCGGGCGCGGGGTCGCGACGGCGGTGATGGACGCGCTCGAGGCCGGTGGGGCGGCGCTCGGCGCGACCGCGATCGTGCTCGACACGAACGACTCCCTCGTCGCCGCGGGGGCGATGTACCGGAGTCGGGGCTACGAGCGGGTGCCCGCGTTCAACGACAACCCGAACGCGACCGCCTGGTACCGCAAGCCGGTGCGCTGAGGCGGGTCGCGCCTCCTGGACGGTCCCGCGGCGGCGGCCGCTAGACGGGCTGGCCCACCGGCAGCCCGGTGCGGAGCTCGACCGGCAGGTGCGCCAGGTCGTTCAGCGCGACCACCTCGGCCGGCTTGGCCGAGCGGATCCGGATGATCGTGAGCGCCGTGTGCGCGACGTTCGTCCCCATCCAGCGCCACTCCGGCGCCTGGAACGCCTCGCGCACGAACCAGCCGATGACGGCGTTGTGGGTGATGAGCAGGTCGTGCCGGTCCTCGCGCGCCGGGGTGAACCACTCGGCGACCGCGTCGCCCATCTGGGCCTGGCCGGCGATGATCTCCTCTTCGGTGATGCCGCCGTACCAGCCCTGGTACGCGTGCGGCATGTCCGGCGTCGGTCCGGAGGGGATGCAGTCGAAGAGCAGCGTCGAGGGTTCCGGTTCGATCGCCGGCAGCCGCTGCGCCAGGAACGACGCGGTCTCGCTCGGCGCCTCGAGCGGCGAGTGGTAGACGCCGTCGAAGGGCACGCCGCCGAGGCGGTCCGCGACGAGCATCGCCTGACGCTTGCCGCGTTCGGACAGCCGGCCGTCCCGGAGTCCGTGTTCCGCGTCCTGGTGCTCACCGTGTCGGACGAGGTAGAGGTAGTGCGACATGTCGGTGCTCAACCGCCGATCCCGATCGCTTCCGCGAGTTCGTCCTGCTGCACCGCGCCGACCACCGAGGTGATCGTGGGGCGGGTCAGGAGATCACGGGCCAGCTCGAGGACGTCGTCGGTGGTGACCTGGTCCACCCGCTCGAGGGCGGTGGCGAGGTCGGTGAACTCCCCCGTACCGAGCTCGGAGCGGCCGAGCCGGGTCATCCTGGCGTCGGAGTCCTCGAGCGAGAGCGTGAGCGCACCCTCGATCTGCCCCTTCGCGCGGCGCAGCTCGTCGCTCGTGATGCCGTCGTCGACCATGCGGCGGAACTCGGCGTCGACGATCTCGATCACACCGGCGACGTTGTCGGGCGCACAGCCGGCGTAGACGCCGAAGGCGCCGTTGTCGAGGTAGGCAGGCGCGAAGGAGCTCACCGCGTAGGCGAGCCCGCGGCGCTCGCGGACCTCTTGGAAGAGGCGCGAGCTCATGCCGCCGCCGAGCACGGCGTTCCGTCCAGCCCTTCACGGAGGTGCAGACCTCCAAGAGCAGCGGGTACGTCAGCGGCGGGCAGGCAACTGCGAAGTGCAAGGTGACGGTGAAGCGCGGTGTACTGACTCCGTGGGGAACGGTCGCCTGGAGCACCTACTCCGCGATCCAGCGTCTCAGCGCGAAGGGCAACGGCGCCATCACCGCCAACCGGTGGGAGTGAACGAGACGGCATCGCGGATCGAGGAGAAGATCATGAACCCATTCGTCCCGACGACGTTCGACGGCGCGCTGATGGCCGTGGCGGTCGGCGCACTCATCCTGGCGCTCACTGCCTTCGTGTCGCTGCTGCTCTCCAGGACGGCCTCGGGCTGGCACCTGCTCGCCTGGGCGCTCGTCGTCCTCGTCGTCCCGATCGTCGGGCCGGTAGCGTGGTTCGTCGCCCGGCGACGTGAGCAGTCGACCGCACGCAGCACCCCGTGACCGCAGTGCCAGCGGGACCTGCGCACCGGACGGTCGCCGCGCCTTCGGGCCCGCTCGCGAGCTGAGCGCCTGCAACGCGACGAACACGACGGGAAGCGCCTAGCGCCCGGCCGGCACGGCCGCGCCGACGAGCTCCGCCCGCACGATGTCCGCACCAGCGGACAGCGCGCTGAGCTTCGCGAGCGCAGCGTCCCGCGCCAGCGGCGCCATCCCGCAGTTGGAGCTGGGGATGAGCTTGTCGGCGTCGACGAACTCGAGTGCCCGACGGAGCACCTCGGCGACCTCGTCCGGGGTCTCGACGGTCTCGGTCGCGACGTCGATCGCGCCGAGCATGACCTTCTTCCCGCGGATGAGTTCGACGAGGTCGAGCGGCACGTGGGAGTGGATGCACTCGAGTGACACGATGTCGATCGACGACTGCTGCAGCAGCGGGAAGGACTGCTCGTACTGTCGCCACTCGGCGCCGAGCGTCTCCTTCCACTTGTTGTTCGCCTCGATGCCGTACCCGTAGCAGATGTGCACGGCGGTCTCGGCGGTGTGCAGGCCCTCGGCGGCACGCTCGAGTGCGGCGACGCCCCAGTCCTGCACCTCGTCGTGGAAGACGGTGAAGGCGGGCTCGTCGAACTGGATGATGTCGACGCCGGCGTCCTGGAGCTCGCGGGCCTCTTGGTTGAGGATGGTGGCGAACTCCCACGCGAGCTTCTCGCGAGACTTGTAGTGCTGGTCGGAAAGCGTGTCGATCATGGTCATCGGGCCAGGGAGCGCCCACTTGATCGGCCGGTCGGTCTGGGCGCGCAAGAACTTCGCGTCCTCGACGAACACGGGGGCGGGGCGGCTCACGGCGCCGACGACCGTGGGGACGGCGGCGTCGTACCGGTCGCGGATCCGGACGGTCTCCTTGCGCTCCTGGTCGATGCCGTCGAGGTGCTCGATGAACGTCGTCACGAAGTGCTGCCGGGTCTGCTCGCCGTCGCTGACGATGTCGAGGCCGCGCTGCTCCTGCTCGTGCACGGCTGCGCGGAGGGCGTCCTGCTTGCCCTCGGTCAGCGCGGCGCCGTCGAGCAGCCACGGGGACCAGAGTCGTTCGGGCTCGGCGAGCCAGGACGGTTTCGGCAGGCTGCCGACGATCGCGGTGGGGAGGAGAGACGTCATGCGCGTGCGGATCCTGTCAGGAGGGAACGGGGTCAGAGGGCAACGGTGGCTTCGGCGGCGAACCGCGAGAGGAGGGCGTGGTGCGGCGTCACGAGGTGCTCCTCGGTCCACCGGCCCTGGGTGATCCCGAGGCGGCTGCGCTCCTCGCGGTCGTAGGTGACCGGGGTCGGCGTGAAGTCGGTGTGGTCGAGGGTGGGGCGGTAGGTGTCCCCGGCCGGCGTGTTCGCGGCGTAGATCTCCGGACGGTAGATCTTCTGGAAGGTCTCCATCGTGGCGATGGTGCCGATCAGCTGGAGGTCCGAGTAGTCCGCGGTGACGTCACCGCGCGAGTAGAACGCGAGCGGGGCCGACGCTCCGGCGGGCTGGAAGTACCGGACCTGCATGCCCATCCGGCCGAAGTAGTCGTCGGTGAGCGAGGAGTGCTCGTGCTCGTACTCGGCGCCGAGCACCGGGTGGACGTACCCGGTCCGGCGGTAGGTCTGGCTCGTCGAGACGCTGATGCAGACGACGGGCTCGGCACCGAACGCGTCGTGGAACGCCGACGACGAGAGGAACCGCTGGAAGAGCGCCCCGTGCAGCACTCCGAAGTCGGACGGCAGGCCCTCTGACGACGGCAGCAGCACCGAGAAGTCGTAGTCCCGCAGGTACGACGAGAAGTTGTTGCCGAGGATGCCGCGGTGGCGCTCACCGGTGTGCTGGTCGACGATCGTGACGTCGAGCATCTCGAGCAGCGGGAACTCGGCGTCCGATCCACCGTCGGAGAACTGCAGCGAGGCCGAGACGATGTCGAGCTCCAGGCGGTAGCGGTCCCCGGCAGCCAAGAGGTCGTTCGCGCGCCCGTCGATCATCGCCAGCGCAGCACGGAGGTTCTCCTGCCGGCGCTCGCCGCGCGCCAGGTTGGCGAAGTTCGTGGTCAGCCGGGAGCTGTCCGACGGGGAGTAGTCCTCGTCGAACCGGGTCCGGGTGATGCTGAAGGTGAGGTCGTTCGCCATGGTCGGCAATCTGTTCGTCGAGCTGCCCGTGGGCACGGTGGGAAGGATGCATCGATCATGACCGGAACCGAGGGTCATCAGGTAATACCGAGACACTATGCGGCGGTATAGCCTCGGCCTATGGCCCGGGTCTCGAACGACATCACGCTGCAGCAGCTCCGGTACTTCATCGAGGTCGCGACCGAGGGCTCGATGAGCGCCGCGGCCGATCTGCTCTACGTGTCGCAGCCGACCATGTCCGCGGCGATGAAGGACCTCGAGACACGGATCGGGCGCCCGCTCTTCACCCGCTCGGCCCGGGGGGTGGTGCTCACCGTCGACGGCGTGGAGTTCCTCGGGTACGCCCGGCAGGTCGTCGAGCAGGTCTCCTTGCTCGAGCAGCGCTACGTCGGCCGGCAGGCATCGCGTCGGCTGCTCGGGGTGTCCGCGCAGCACTACTCGTTCGCGGTCGAGGCCTTCGTCCGGATGGTCGAGGGTGCGGCGGCGGACGAGTACGAGTTCTCGCTCCGTGAGACCCGCACCTGGGACATCATCGAGGACGTCCGGACGCTGCGCAGCGAGGTCGGGATCCTCTACCGCAACGACTTCAACAAGCAGGTGCTCGGGAAGCTCCTGCGGGACGCCGGGGTCGTGTTCACCCCGCTGTTCGTCGCGGAGCCGCACATCTTCGTCTCCCGCCGGAACCCGATCGCGGCCCGGGAGCGCGCCACGCTCGCGGACCTCGAGGACCTGCCCCGACTCACGTTCGACCAGGGCGCGAACAACTCCTTCTACCTGGCCGAGGAGATCCTGTCGACGATGTCGAGCAAGCGCGAGATCCGCGTCTCGGGCCAGCGGCCTCCAGGGCGTCGCGGACCTTCCCGACCGTCACGGCGAGCTGCTCGACGGTCGGCGCGCCGACGAACACCGCCTCGGCGTTCTCGGCCGCGAAGCGGATACCGCGCGGCGAAGCGCCGGCCTGGTAGATCACGGGCGAGCGCTGCACGGACGGTTCGGAGAGGTGGATCCCGGGGACGTCGAAGTGCGTGCCGTGGTGCTCGATCGGGTGCACCTTGGCGGGGTCGGTGAAGACGCCGGTCTCGCGGTCCTCGACCACGGCGTCGTCCTCCCACGAGCCCTCCCACAGCTTGTAGAGGACCTCGAGGTACTCGTCGGCGACGTCGTAGCGGTCGTCGTGCGAGAGCTGGTCGGTCTGGCCCATGTTCCGCGCGGCGCTCGGCAGGTAGCCCGTCACCACGTTCCAGCCGACACGGCCCTTCGTGAGGTGGTCG
>NZ_BACZ01000078.1 GCF_000333375.1 Curtobacterium sp. B18 | reverse complement strand
CCCCGCCGACCGCGGTGCCGGCCCCGGCAGTGGCCCGGATCGGGCGACCCTTCCGGAGTTGCTCCGGGCTGGGCCCGGCCTCGACCGCGGCGCCGTCGGGCTCGACGATCCGCACCGAGAGTCCCTGGGCGGACAAACGGTCGGCGAGGTCGCTCGCGTCGAGCACCCCGACGAGCGCGGCGGCGGCCGAGGCGCGGTCGCGCAGACGGTCCTCGACCTGGGCGGTCAGACGGGCGCCGAGCACGGCCTCGACCGCGACGACGAGGGCCGTGAGCAGGACGGTGAGGAGCACGAGGATGGCGATCACCGTCCGCAGGCGCAGCGAGGTGGTGCGCAGCCGACCGTCGCGCATCACGCTGCACCCCGGTCGACGGCGAGCCGGTACCCGAGGCCGCGGACGGTGTGCACGAGCCGTGGACCGTGCGCCTCCATCTTCCGCCGCAGCGCGCTCAGGTGGACCTCGACCAGGTTCGGGGCGATGTCCTCGTAGCCCCAGACCTGCGTCGTGATCTGCCCCTTCGACACGGTCCGCCCCCGGCTCTCGGCGAGGAACCGGAGCAGCCGGAACTCGGTCGCGGTCAGGTCGAGCAGCACGCCGCCACGCCGGACCGTCGACCCGTCGGGGTCGAGGACGAGGTCGCCCACCTCGATCACGGACGGCACCCGCCCGCGCCGCCGCAGCACGGCCGTGACGCGGGCGACGAGCTCCGCCATCGCGAACGGCTTCACCACGTAGTCGTCGGCACCCTCGGCGAAGCCGCGGAGTCGGTCGTCGAGCTCGTCGCGCGCGGTGGTCATCACGACCGCGGCGTCCGAGCGGGCGCGGATGCGGGCGGCCAGCAGGATGCCGCTCGGCCCGGGGAGCATCCAGTCCAGCAGGACGAGGTCCGGGGCGGTGCGGTCCAGGTCGGCCGCGATGGAGCGGCCGTCGGCGACCTCGGCGACGGTGAAGCCCTCGGCGCGGAGGGTCGTCACGACGGCGGTGCGGAGGGAGTCGTCGTCCTCGACCACCAGGATGCGTGCGGGTGCGTTCACGGCGGCCACGGTAGGGCGGTTCCGCCAGCACGGAGCATGGAACGAGCTGGAGAACCCCTGTGCGCAGCAGATGCTTCAGTCCTGCTTCAGATTCGAACCCGACCGTCGTCCTCGTCGGCGGACCGCCCCGGTCGACCGACGGACGAACAGGAGATCACCATGCAGGACGAACAGCCCACCACGCGTCGCCGGACCCTCCGGGCGGTCGGCATCGGTTCCGCCGCGGCGGCCGTGCTGGTCCTCGGCGGGATCGGGGTCAGCGCGGCGATGGCCGCCCCCGCCGCACCGAGCTCGGCCGCGACCGGCGCGCCGACCGCCGGCCCGAGCGGCGCCCCGACCGGTGCCCCGACCGGAGCCCCGACGGACGGTCCCGCCGCCGGCCCCGGCACGAAGGACGGCGCCGCGGGCTCCGCCCCCGGATGCGTCGCCGGCCCGCTCGCCGACGGGAAGGCGCCCACCCCGCCCAAGGACGGCACGGCACCCACCCCGCCCAAGGACGGCACGGCACCCACCCCGCCCGCCGCTCCCGGGTCCGACGCCACCTCGACGCCGGAACCGACGACCGGGTCCTGAGCACCCCGCACCCGCCGCGGGAGGCGCGTGCCGTCGGCCGACGGACCGACGCGTGCCGCGCCTCCCGACCGGCGGAGCCCTCAGGGACGCTCGATCGCCTCGATCGCCGCCACCACGCTCGCGCGCCGCGGCGATCGACGCGGCAGTGCCGCGAGCAGCGCCAGCAGCACCTGCTCGTCGGCTGCGCCGTCCGCGGTGCGCGCCCAGGCCTGCAGCGCGTCGACGCCGCCGTCCTGCAGGAGCGACTCACGGAACCGTGACCGGACCCGGTCGCGCAGGTCGTCGACACCCGGCGACGCGGAACCCGGCAGGACCGGTCCCGTGTAGCGGTCGACAGCCTGGAGGCGCGCCCCGCGGTCGAGCGCGGACAGCACCGTCTCGACGTCGGTGCGGATGCCCTGCAGGCGGTACGGCCTGGACGTGAGCCGCGCGTCGAGCCCGTGGTGCGCGAGGACGCGCCGGAGGCGCACCACCTCGGCGCGCAGCGTCTGGACGGCGCGCGCATCGCCGTAGACCGCGACCGCGAGGTCCGCGGCCGCCAGCCCCTCGGGGCTCGCTGCGAGCACCGCCAGGATCTCCGAGTGCCGCTCGGACAGCCTGGTCGACCGCGTGCCGACGTGCAGCGTCGCGGTGTCGGCGCCGAGCAGGGTGAGCTCCGCCGACGCGACGGGTCCCGGACGGGTGGTCCGTGCCGAGAGGGCCGCCAGCGCGAGCTCCGCCTCGGCCGCCGCGGCCGTCGCGGTCAGGAGCGGGAGGGTGTGGCGCTCGACCGCGCGGTCGTCGCCCGTGATGTCGAGCGCGCCGACGACCGTGCCGGCGGCGTCGCGGAGCGGGACGGCCGTGCACGAGAACCCCTTCACCGCGGTCGCGTAGTGCTCCTCGGCGTGGATCTGCACCGCGCGCCCGAGCCGGAGCGCCGTCCCGGGGGCGCTCGTCCCGGCTCGGTCCTCGGCCCAGTCGGCGCCGGGGACGAACCCCATCCCCTCCGCCGCGCGCCGGGCGGACCGTGCGCCGTCCACCCAGACGAGCCGACCCGTCGCGTCGGCGACCGCGACGACGCACCCGGCCGAGCGGACGTCGTCGAGCAGGAGCCGACGGACGACCGGCAGTGCCGTGCCGAGCGGGCCCGCGCGGCGGAGCGCGTCGAGCTCGTCCTCGCCGAGCGAGGGCGTCGGCACGGCGTCCGGGTCGACGCGGGCGGAGCGACGCCAGGACGCGGCGACGAGCGGACGGAGACCGGACGGTTCGCGCATGCGCCCTCCTGTCCGGTCCCCGTCGCGTCGTCGCGACCGGTGCGGTCAGCCTACGTCGGGTGCCGCGCGCGGGCCAGGGCCGACGAGGCCGAGATCCGCGAGTTCGCCCTCGTCGAGCATCCGGGACCGGGTGAGGAACCGCTTGCCCTCCGGCACCTCGAGGGAGAACCCGGCGCCTCGGCCGTCCACGACGTCGATCGTGAGGTGGGTGTACTTCCAGTACTCGAACTGCGAGCGGGACATGTAGACCTCGACGGGCGCGATGCCGTCGACCTCGAGCGCGCCGAGCAGCACGTCGCCGGAGCCGGTGGTGAACATGCCGACCGGGTAGCACATCGGGCTGGAGCCGTCGCAGCACCCGCCCGACTGGTGGAACATCAGCGGGCCGTGCCGGGCGGCGAGGGAGCCCAGGAGCGCCGCCGCCGCCGGTGTCACGGCCACCCGGGCGGTCGTGGGCCGGTCGTCGGTGTGCGGCATCAGAAGAAGCCCATCGGACCCTCGGCGTAGGACACGAGGAGGTTCTTCGTCTGCTGGTAGTGCTCCAGCATCATCTTGTGGTTCTCCCGCCCGATGCCGGACTGCTTGTAGCCGCCGAACGCCGCGCCCGCCGGGTACTGGTGGTACGTGTTCTCCCACACACGACCCGCCTGGATGTCGCGGCCGGCGCGGTAGAGCGTGGTGGCCTCGCGGCTCCACACCCCGGCGCCGAGGCCGTACAGCGTGTCGTTGGCGATCGAGATCGCGTCGTCGTAGCCGCTGAACGACGTCAGTGCGAGGACGGGGCCGAAGATCTCCTCCTGGAAGATCCGCATCGAGTTGTCGCCCTCGAACACGGTCGGCTGGACGTAGTAGCCACCCGACAGCTCGCCACCGAGGTCGGCCCGCTCGCCGCCGGTGAGGAGCTTCGCGCCCTCCTGCTTGCCGATGTCGATGTAGCTCAGGATCTTCTCGAGCTGGTCGTTCGACGCCTGCGCCCCGATCATCGTGGCGAGGTCGAGCGGGTGTCCCTGCTTGACCGCACGGACCCGGTCGAGGCCGTCGGCGACGAAGCCGTCGTAGATCTCCTTCGCCACGAGGGCTCGGGACGGACACGTGCAGACCTCGCCCTGGTTGAGGTTGAAGAAGGCGAAGCCCTCGAGCGCCTTGTCGTAGAAGGCGTCCTTCTCCTGGGCCACGTCGGCGAAGAAGAGGTTCGGGCTCTTGCCGCCGAGTTCGAGCGTCACCGGGATGAGGTTCTGCGAGGCGTACTGCATGATCAGCCGGCCCGTGGTCGTCTCGCCGGTGAACGCGACCTTGCGGATGTCCGGGTGCTGCGCGAGTGGTGCGCCGACCTCGATGCCGAAGCCGTTCACGACGTTGAGCACACCGGCGGGGAGCAGGTCACCGATCAGGTCGATGAGGACGTGGATGGACGCCGGCGTCTGCTCGGCGGGCTTCAGGACGACGCAGTTGCCCGCGGCCAGGGCGGGTGCGAGCTTCCACACCGCCATCAGGATCGGGAAGTTCCACGGGATGATCTGGCCGACGACCCCGAGTGGCTCGTGGAAGTGGTACGCCACGGTGTCGTGGTCGATCTCCCCCGTCGACCCCTCCTGCGCTCGGATCGCCCCGGCGAAGTAGCGGAAGTGGTCGATGGCCAGCGGGATGTCCGCGCCGATCGTCTCGCGGATGGGCTTGCCGTTCTCCCACGTCTCGGCGACGGCCAGGGACTCGAGGTTCTGCTCCATCCGGTCGGCGATGCGGTTGAGGATCTCGGCGCGTTCGGCGACACTCGTCCGGCCCCAGGCGGGGAAGGCCTTCCACGCGGCCTCGACCGCCCGGTCGACGTCGGTGGAGTCCCCGCGGGCGATCTCGGTGAAGACCTTGCCGGTGACGGGAGTGGGGTTCTCGAAGTACTGACCCCCGGCCGGCGGGACGTACGCGCCGCCGATGTAGTGGTCGTACCGGGAGCGGAACGAGACGAGTGAGCCCTCCTCGCCGGGTGCGGCGTAGGTGGAGGGGGACGGTGCGATGGTCATGGTGGACACCTTTCGACGACGCTGTCGGGGCGCTGGATCCGCGCCTGCCCGAACGCTACGACCGTCGGGGTTGCATCCGGTTGCATCCCGGTTGCACCCGGCGGCCCGAACGGACCCCGGCCGGTCGAGGTAGCGTCGTTGCGAGCAGACCTGACAGGGAGGAGTGCTCGTGGATTCTCGTGCCGTCCGCACGTTCCGGGTGTTCGTCGTCGTCACCGCCATCGTCGCCGTCGTGCTCGGCGTCGTCGCGATCGTCTGGCCCAGGCCGTCCCTCGTCGTGGTGGCGTTGCTCTTCGGCGTGTACCTCGTGGTCGCCGGTGCCCTCCGCGTGTTCGCCGCCGTGCGCGGCCACGGGACCCCGTCGGTGTGGCGGTGGACGTCCGGCATCGTCGGCGGACTCGTCGGCGTCGCCGGGCTCGTGACGTTGCTCGACCCCGCCGTCCCGCTCCTCGTCTACGCGGTACTCGCGGGCGTCGGCTTCATCGTCGAGGGGATCGCGTCGCTGGTGGGCGCGTTCGTCGGACACCCCGGGTCCTCGCGGATCCCGTCCGTCGTCAGCGGCGTGCTCTCGATCCTCGGTGGCGTGGTCGTGCTCGTCGCGCCGGGCCTGGCGTTGACCGTCTTCATGGTCTTCTCCGGGATCGCGCTGATCGTCGTCGGCGCCGCGGCCCT
The DNA here is from genome assembly GCF_000333375.1 of Curtobacterium sp. B18. Taxonomy (GTDB): domain Bacteria; phylum Actinomycetota; class Actinomycetes; order Actinomycetales; family Microbacteriaceae; genus Curtobacterium. The sequence goes on along the minus strand of NZ_BACZ01000078.1, from coordinate 5,440 downwards.
GCTGCTGCTCCCGCCCCGGGCAGCCCTCCGCCGGTAACGGCACCCCGCCAGGCCCCGCACGGTCCGGGGGCCGTGTGCGCCGGTCGGCTAGGCGCTCCCCGTCCCGAACAGCAGGCCGAGCCCGTACGTGACCGCGGCGGCACCGAACCCGATCGCGAGCTGCCGGAGCGCCCGCCGGAGCGGCGACGCCCCGCTGAGCACCCCCACGACGGCACCGGTGCCGAGCAGCGCGATCCCGACGAGGACCGCCGCCACCGCGATCGCCGCCCACCCCTCGAGCCCGAACAGGTACGGCAGCACGGGGATGATCGCCCCCGACGCGAAGAAGCAGAAGCTCGAGATCGCCGCGCTCATGCCGTTGCCGATCGCCTCGTGGTCGTCGACCGACGCGGTCCCCGTCACCGTGGCACCGCCGAGGACGTCGTCGGCGTGCTGCTGCGCCTCGGTCTCGGACATGCCCCGGGCTCGGTAGACGAGGGCGAGCTCGTTGGCGTCGACGTCGAGGTCCGCGACGGCACGGCCGGCCTCGGGGTGCGGGGCGGAGGCGGTGAGCAGCTCCCGCTGGGACCGGACCGAGACGTACTCCCCCGCGCCCATCGAGAGCGCCCCGGCGAGGAGGCCGGCGATGCCGCTCAGCAGGACGAAGTGCCGGTCGGCCCCGGACGCGCTGACACCGATGATGAGCGCCAGGTTCGACACGAGGCCGTCGTTCGCGCCGAACACGGCCGCGCGGAACGTGCCGGACAGGCGCATCCGCCCGCGGTTCGCGAGTCCGCGCACGACCTCGCCGTGGATCCGCTCGTCCGCCGCCATGGTCGCGGTGGCGTCGGCGTCGTCGGCGTACGGCGATCGGTCCTCGGCACGCTGCATGAGGGCGAGGACGAACACCGACCCGAACCGCTTCGCGAGCGAGGCGAGCACGCGGGTGCGGAGACTGCCGCGCTGCGGGCGGCCCACGTCGTCACCGAGCAGGTCGAGCCAGTGCTGCTCGTGCCGCCCCTCGGCCTCGGCCAGGGCGGACAGGATCTCGCGCTCCTCGCCGTCGCGCCTGGCGGCGAGGTTGCGGTAGACGGCGGCTTCCGCCCGCTCGTCGGCCAGGTACCGGCGCCAGCGTCGGACGTCGGTGCGCTGGGCGGTGGGTCGGGACTGGAGGCTCACACCGGCCATCTTGCCCGCTCGCGGAGCCGCGTGGTCGCGGCGGCCGCGGGGCGGGACGCGACAGGGCGCGGACCGGAGGCTGCGTGCGTCGCCGCACCGTGCCTCCTGTCCGCGCCCTGTCGGGACGCGACGGACGTCAGTCGCGCACGTAGGCCGGAGCGGCCTCGGCGTGGGCATCGCCCACGCGGTGGACGCGCAGGTCGTTCGTCGACCCCTCGATGCCGGGAGGCGAACCGGCCGTCACGATGACACGGTCGCCGGGCGCGGCGAGACCGTTCTCGAGGAGGACGTCGTCCACCTGCGAGAAGAGCTCGTCGGTGTGGGTCTTGCGCTCGACGAGGAACGAACGGACGCCCCAGGTGAGCGCCATGCGGCGACGGGTCGCCTCGTTCGGGGTGAAGGCGATGATCGGCAGACCGTGACGCAGACGCGACATGCGGCGGGCCGAGTCGCCGGACTCGGTGAACACGCAGAGGTACGAGGCCTCGGTGAACTCGGCGATCTCGACCGCGGCGAGCGTGATCGCGCCGCCGAGGGTGCGCGGCTTCGTGCCGAGCGGCGCGATGCGCTCGAGGCCGTGGTCCTCGGTGGACTCGACGATGCGCGCCATGGTCCGGACGGTCTGCACCGGGTACTCGCCGACGCTGGTCTCGCCGGACAGCATGACGGCGTCCGCGCCGTCGAGCACGGCGTTCGCGACGTCGGAGGTCTCGGCGCGGGTCGGGATCGGGGACGAGATCATCGACTCGAGCATCTGCGTCGCGACGATGACGGGCTTCGCCATGCGGCGGGCGAGCTCGACGGCACGCTTCTGCACGATCGGGACCGCCTCGAGCGGGAGTTCGACACCGAGGTCACCGCGGGCGACCATGATGCTGTCGAAGGCGTCGATGATCTCCTCGAGCGCGTCGACCGCCTGCGGCTTCTCGATCTTCGCGATGACGGGGAGGCGCTTGCCCTCTTCGTCCATGATCTCGTGCGCGCGCTGGACGTCGGCGGCGTTCCGCACGAACGACAGCGCGATGAGGTCGGCGCCCTGACGGATGCCCCAACGGAGGTCCGCCTCGTCCTTCTCGCTGAGCGCGGGGACGTTCACGGCGACGCCGGGCAGGTTGATGCCCTTGTTGTTCGACACCGTGCCGCCGACGACGACCTCGGTGCGGACGCGCACGCCGTCGGTGTCGAGCACGCGGAGGCGGACACGGCCGTCGTCGATGAGCAGCGGGTCGCCGGGCTGGACGTCCTGCGGGAGGCCCTTGAACGTCGTGCCGCAGATCTCCTTCGAGCCGGGGACGTCCTCGGTGGTGATGGTGAACACGTCGCCGACCGCGAGGTCGTGCGGGCCGTCGGCGAACTTCGCGAGGCGGATCTTCGGACCCTGCAGGTCGACGAGGATCGCGACGGGCTTGCCGAGCTCCTCGGCGGCGCGACGGACGTTCTCGTAGTTGGCCTCGTGGACGCTGTAGTCACCGTGGCTGAGGTTGAGGCGGGCGACGTCGACGCCCGCTTCGATGATCTCCTTGACGGTCTCGTACTCCGACGTAGCCGGTCCGAGCGTCGAAACGATCTTTGCGCGTCTNCATGGATTCCTTCGTGGTGGTGGATGGTGCTTGGGGCTCCGCGCTGTGGGGCCGCGCGGAACGAAGCGAGGCCACCAGCACCCTATCGAGTGCTGGTGGCGGTCGCTCACGAGTGGGTGAGCATCACGTGCGCGCCCACGTCAGACGGAGATGGCACGGTCGGTGGCCTTGACGGGGGCCGGCAGGATCGTCGAGCCCTCGAGGTACTCGTCCACCTTCGCGGCGGCGGCGCGGCCCTCGGCGATCGCCCACACGATGAGCGACTGCCCACGGCCGGCGTCACCGGCGACGAAGACGCCCGGCTCGTTCGTGGTGTAGTCGGCCTGGCGTGCCACAGCGCCGGACACCGTCACCGGCAGCCCGAGCTGCGGCTCGAGCGTGTCGGTCTCGGGCCCGGTGAAGCCCATCGCGACGAGGACGAGGTCAGCGGGGATCTCGCGCTCGGTGCCCGACTTCGGGACACGACGGCCGTCCAGGTACTCGGTCTCGGCGACGCGGAGCGCCCGGACCTCGCCGGCCTCGTTCGCGAGGAACTCGACGGTGGACGCGAGGTAGTGCCGCTCACCGCCCTCCTCGTGGGCGCTGGTGACCTCGAACACGGTCGGGAACATCGGCCACGGCTGGTCGGACGGACGCTCCAGCGGCGGCTGCTTGCCGATCGCCAGGTTCGTCACGCTCAGCGCGCCCTGTCGGTGCGCGGTGCCGATGCAGTCGGCTCCGGTGTCGCCACCACCGATGACGACGACGTGCTTGCCCTCGGCGGTGACCTGGTTGTCCACGGTCGTGCCGGCGTTCGCCTTGTTCTGCTGCACGAGGTAGTCCATGGCGAAGTGCACACCCGCCAGGTCGCGCCCGGGGATCGGCAGGTCGCGCGGCACCGTGGCGCCGGTCGCGACGACGACCGCGTCGTAGCGGGACTTCAGGTCGTCCCACGTGATGTCGCGCCCGATCTCGACACCCGCGCGGAAGCGGGTGCCCTCGGCCTGCATCTGGGCGAGGCGCATGTCGATCTGGCGCTTCTCCATCTTGAAGTCCGGGATGCCGTAGCGGAGCAGACCGCCGATCCGGTCGTCGCGCTCGTAGACCGCGACGGTGTGGCCGGCGCGCGTCAGCTGCTGGGCGGCGGCGAGGCCGGCGGGGCCGGACCCGACGACCGCGACCGTCTTGCCGGTCAGGCGCTCCGGCGGGTGCGGAGTGACCCAGCCGTTCTGGAACGCCTCGTCGATGATCGAGACCTCGACCTGCTTGATCGTCACCGGGGGCTGGTTGATGCCGAGCACGCAGGACGCCTCGCACGGTGCCGGGCAGAGCCGACCCGTGAACTCCGGGAAGTTGTTCGTCGCGTGCAGCCGCTCGATCGCCTGTCGGCCCTCGCCGCGCCAGGTGAGGTCGTTCCACTCGGGGATGAGGTTGCCGAGCGGGCACCCCTGGTGGCAGAACGGGACGCCGCAGTCCATGCAGCGTCCGGCCTGCCGCTTGAGCGCGCCGGACTCCTGCTGCTCGTAGACCTCTTTCCAGTCCATGAGTCGCACGGGCACGGGTCGTCGGGCGGGGAGCTCGCGCTCCTGCACCTTGAGGAAGCCCTTCGGGTCAGCCACCGGTCACCTCCAGAATGCGGTTCCACACCACGTCGCCGTCCGGGTCGAGCCCCTCGTCGACGGCCTGTTGTCGGGTCTCGAGCACGGCCGCGTAGTCCCGCGGCAGCACCTTGACGAAGTCGCTCAGGTCACCGGCCTCGAGCAGTTCGCTCGCGAGGGTCGACCCGGTCTCGGCGGCGTGCCGCGCGAGCAGGTCGTTCACGATCTCGACGTCGGCGCTGTCGAGCGGCTCGAGCCGGAGCTCGCCGGACGCGAGTGCGTCGGTGTTCACGTGCTCGTCGCGGAGCCCACGGACGTACGCCGTCCCGCCGGACATGCCGGCACCGAGGTTCCGGCCGGTCTCGCCCAGGATGAGCGCGAGGCCACCGGTCATGTACTCGAGCGCGTGGTCCCCCACCCCCTCGACGACCGCGGTGGCACCGGAGTTGCGCACCAGGAACCGCTCACCCACGATGCCGCGGATGAACATGCTGCCCTGGGTGGCGCCGTAGCCGATGACGTTGCCGGCGATGACGTTCTGCGCGGGGTCGAACCCGCTGCCGGCGTCGGGACGCACGACGATCTCGCCGCCGGACAGCCCCTTGCCGACGTAGTCGTTGCTGTCGCCGACGAGCCGGAGCGTGATCCCGGCGGGCAGGAACGCGCCGAGCGACTGTCCGGCGGACCCGCGCAGCGTCACGTCGATCGAGCCCGATGGGAGTCCGTTCTCGCCGTGGCGCAGCGTGACCTCGTGCCCGAGCATGGTGCCGACCGCGCGCTCGGTGTTCCGGATCGGCAGGTCGAGCGCGATCGTCCCGCCGTGCTCGAGCACGTCGGACGTCTGCTGGATGAGCTGCACGTCGAAGTGCTGCTCGAGCTCGTGGTCCTGGTCGCGCAGGTGCCGACGGGGCTCGTCGGCGTCGAAGTGCGGTCCCTTGAGGACGGGCTCGAGGTCGAGGCCGGCGGCCTTCCAGTGCTCCACCGCGCGGTCGACGTCGAGGGCGTCGGCGTGCCCGATGGCCTCTTCGAGGGACCGGAAGCCGAGCTCGGCGAGGAGCTCGCGCACCTCTTGGGCGATGAACTCGAAGAAGTTCACGACGAACTCGGGCTGCCGCGAACCGCTGC
>NZ_BACZ01000079.1 GCF_000333375.1 Curtobacterium sp. B18 | reverse complement strand
ACCGTGTGGCTGGTCGTGTGCACGCCGATGACGCAGGCGAAGGTCAGGATCCGCAGGACGTCGACCTCGTAGAGGTGCCGGGGCTTCCCCTCGGCGGTGCGGGTCGGCGTCTGCACGGCGCGCGAGGACGCCGGGGCGGCGCCCCCGGACACAGCGGCAGCACGCGGCACAGAGGCACTGCCGGTCACGGCTGCTCGGCCATCGTCCGCACCTTCGCCCGCTGGACCTTGCCGGTCGGCGCCCGCGGCAGGTCGGGCACCACGACGATCTCGACCGGGCGTCGGAACCGGGTGAGCCGGGCCTCGGCGCGTGCCGTGAGGTCGGCGACCAGGGCATCGGCGTCCACGACCTGGTCCGGCTGCGGGATCACGTACGCGATCGGCACCGCGCCCAGGACGTCGTGCGGCCGCCCGACCACCACGGCCTCGAGCACGCGGTCGTCCCCGAGCAGCACGTCCTCGACCTCGGACGGGTAGACCTTCTCGCCCCCACGGTTGATGACGTCGTCGGAGCGTCCGGCGAGCGAGACCCAGCCGTCCGCCGAGACCGAGCCCACGTCGCCCGTGCTCAGCCAGCCGTCCGCGTCGAACCGTTCGGCCGCGCGCCCGAAGAGGTACCGGTGCACGATGCCCGCGCCGCGGATCCAGAGAGCACCGACCTCGTCGGCGGGCAGCACGGAGCCGTCCTCGCCCCGGACCTGCACCTCGGACCCGACGGGCACACCGACGGTCCCGACCCGCGCCGGAGCGTCGAGCGGGGTCGCGGTGATCTGCGACGCCCCCTCGGTCATCCCCCAGCTGACGACGAGCGGCACGTCCCCGAGCGCCTGCCGCACCGGGTCCGGCAGCGGTGCGGAGGCACTCCGGACGAACCGGAGCCCCGCGGGGAAGTCGAGCGGACCGGTCTTCGCGAGGACGGCGAGGATCGCGGGCACGGCGTTGAGCCACGTGATCCGACGCTCGGCGAGGAGCTCCCAGAACCCGGTCCGGCGGAACCGTCGATCGACCACCAGGGTCGCACCGGCGACGAGGGTGGCGAGCAGCCCCACGACCTCGGCGTTGACGTGGAAGAGCGGGAGCGAGTTGAACCCGCGGTCCTCGGGGGTGAGCCGGTTGTGCCGCGCGACCGCGCGGGCGACGAACAGCAGCTGCGACTCGGGCAGCTCGACACCCTTCGGGGTCCCGGTGGAGCCGGAGGTGAACAGCACGACCGACCCCTCGCCGGGTGCGTCCGGACTCGCCGTCGGCAGGTCGCCGTCGCGCACGCCGGCCGGGAGGAACGTGGCCGCGTCGATTCCGCTCGCGGGCGCGCCCGGGATGGTCGCGTCCACGGCACGGTCGGTCACCACGATTGAGGCGCCGCCGATCAGGTCGGCGAGACGGCCCGGTTCCGTGGTCGGCTGCCCGGTGTCGACGGGGATCGCCCGACGCCCGGTCGCGAGGGCGGCGAGGTGCACGACGGCGAAGGAGAGCGGGTCGCCGAGGTCGACGAGAACCGCTCCGGACGGTGCGACCCCGATCGCGTCGAACGTCGAGGACCACGCGGACACCGCGTCGTCGAGCGCACGGTAGGTCAGGACGCGGTCGCTGCGCGCGTCCTCGAGGTAGTTGCGCTCGGCGTCCTGCTCCGCCCGGGAACGGATGGTCGAGCGCAGGTCGGGTCCTTCACCTGCTTGCTGCACGGACTCAGAGTATTGCGGGATCCTATGACGGGTCCGAAGGGAACCGGTGGAGCAGCCACTGCCACAGCCCCTCCATCCGCGGGAGCCCGTCCGGACCGATCGGCGTCGAGTCCTTGATCGTCCGCGAGTGGCTCTCGCCCGGCGAACCGACCTGGATGTCCGTGAGGATCGCGTGGGGGTCCTGGCCGGCTCCCGGGGGTGCCGTGTCGGTGCGGAACGGCCCGGTGTCGCCGTCGAGGCCGAGTACCTTCCACGACCCGCGTATCCGGGGCCCGAACACGTCGCGGACGTCGTCGATCGCGTACATCCGGTCGACCGGCGTCCTGCCGGGGCGGTCCATCCAGGCCGCGTGTTCGCTCCCGAGGGACTCCACGGGCGACGAGAACATCAGCGCCCCACGGACCGAGCGGATGTGCGCGATGTACGCCGCTTCGCCGCCGCCCTGCGAGTGCCCGGCCACGACGATGTCCTTCCACGCGATGTCGGAGTCACCCTGCACGAAGCGCCCCCACCCGCCCTCGGGGTCGTGGTCGTCGAGGTACGCGATCGCGTCGCGGAACCGGGAGACGATCGACCCGGACGGCTCCACCGAACTGAACCGGGACGGACGGGTGCCGTCGAACCGGTTGCGCTGCACCGTGCCGTAGCAGCTCGGGTCCGCCTCGCAGGTCCCCGACAGGGTCTTGCCGAGGTTCCAGTAGTCGAGGCCGAGCACGTGGTAGCCGTCGCGCAGCGCCGTGGACAGGAACAGCTGGTAGTCGGCGGGCCGGGCGCGGGTCGCCGGCAGGAAGAGCAGCAGCGGGCCACCCGAGTCGGTCCGTGCCGCGAAGTCGTCACGGTTCGGCTCGAGCCGCTGTCCGTTGATGGTGCCGAGTCGGAAGCGGTGGAACTCCCCCGCCGGACCGTGCTCGTCGCCGCGTGGTCGATCGGCTGCGGCGACCCGGCCGTGCTCGGCCACGCGTTCCCCGCCGAGGACGTTCGCCGCGACGAGCGACGCGGCACCGATGACGACGAGGACGACGACGGCGATGACGAGGAGCAGCCGGTGCTTCATCGGCCGATACGGTTCCAGACCGCGTCGGCGGAGCGGAGCGTGTCCGCGAGGCTCCCCGTGGCGTCCACCACGTGGTCGGCGAGTGCCAGCCGCTCGGCGTCGCTCGCCTGCGCGGCCACACGGCGCTCGGCCTCGTCCCGGGGCATCCCGCGGTGCTCCACGAGGCGCTCGATGCGCTGGGCCGCGGGGGCGTCGACCACGACGACGGCGTCGAACCGCAGGGGGCGGCTCCCCCGTGCCTCGGCGAGGAGTGGCACGTCGTAGACCACGACGGCGTCCGGGTCCGCGCGCTCGGCGGCGTCGAAGGCCGCCTGGGCGAGACGCCACACCTCGGGGTGGGTGATCCCCTCGAGGTCCTTCCGCGCTGCGGCGTCGGCGAACACGATCGCGCCGAGCGCCGGCCGGTCGAGTGACCCGTCGGCCGCGATCACGCCGGGGCCGAACCGCTCGGCGACCTGCGCGAGGCCGGGACTGCCGGGGGCGACGGCGTCACGGGCGAGCCGGTCGGCGTCCACGACGACCGCACCGCGCTCGGCCCACCGGCCGGAGACGGTCGACTTGCCCGCGGCGATGCCGCCCGTGAGACCGATGATGCGCACAGCGACAGGGTACCGACCCACGCCGCACGAACGGCCGGAAGCCCGGCACCCCTTCTCAGGGATGCCGGGCTTCCGGTGCGGGAGTGCTGCTCGATCAGTTGGTCGAGCTGAGCTTCTCGCGGAGCGCTGCGAGCGACGCGTCGTCGGCCAGGGTGCCCTGACCGTTCGACTCGGTCGCGAACGTCGACGACGACGACGAAGCGGTCGCCGGGAGGTCGAAGCCACCCTGCGCCTCGTCGGCGATGGTCTTCGCGACCTGCGCCTTGTGGGCTTCCCAACGCGCCTGGGCGGCGGCGTACTGGCCCTCCCACTCGGTGCGCTGGGTGTCGTAGCCCTCGAGCCACTCGTTCGTCTCCGGGTCGAAGCCGTCCGGGTACTTGTAGTCGCCCTTGTCGTCGTACTCGGTCGGCATGCCGTAGAGCGCCGGGTCGAACTCGGTGCCCTCGGGGTCCACGCCCTCGTTCGCCTGCTTGAGGCTGAGCGAGATGCGGCGACGGTCGAGGTCGATGTCGATGATCTTGACGAAGACCTCGTCGTTGACCGAGACGACCTGCTCGGCGAGCTCGACGTGCTTGTTCGAGAGCTCCGAGATGTGCACGAGGCCCTCGATGCCGTCGGCAACGCGGACGAAGGCACCGAACGGCACGAGCTTCGTGACCTTGCCCGGCGCGATCTGACCGATCGCGTGGGTGCGGGCGAAGACCTGCCACGGGTCTTCCTGCGTGGCCTTGAGCGAGAGCGACACGCGCTCGCGGTCCAGGTCCACCTCGAGGATCTCGACGGTGACTTCCTGACCGACCTCGACGACCTCGCTGGCGTGCTCGATGTGCTTCCAGCTGAGCTCGGAGACGTGGACGAGACCGTCGACGCCGCCGAGGTCGACGAACGCACCGAAGTTGACGATCGACGACACGATGCCCTTGCGGACCTGGCCCTTGTGGAGGTTGTTGAGGAACGTGGTCCGGGACTCGGACTGCGTCTGCTCGAGCAGCGCGCGGCGCGAGAGGACGACGTTGTTGCGGTTCTTGTCCAGCTCGAGGATCTTCGCCTCGAGCTCCTGGCCGAGGTACGGCGTCAGGTCGCGGACGCGACGCAGCTCGATGAGCGAGGCCGGGAGGAAGCCGCGGAGACCGATGTCGACGATCAGGCCGCCCTTGACGACCTCGATGACCGTACCGGTCACGACGCCGTCGGACTCCTTGATCTTCTCGACGTCGCCCCAGGCGCGCTCGTACTGCGCACGCTTCTTCGACAGGATGAGGCGACCTTCCTTGTCCTCCTTCTGGAGAACCAGGGCCTCGACCTCGTCGCCGACCTCGACGACCTCGTTGGGGTCGACGTCGTGCTTGATGGAGAGCTCGCGCGAGGGGATGACACCCTCGGTCTTGTAACCGACGTCGAGGAGGACCTCGTCGCGGTCGATCTTCACGACGGTGCCGGAGATGAGGTCTCCGTCGTTGAAGAACTTCAGGGTCTTCTCGACCTCGGCCAGGAAGTCATCAGCCGAGCCGATGTCGTTGATGGCGACCTGCTTGGGAGCCTTGGTCGTGGTGGTTGTCATGTAGAGATTGCTCCGAACGGACATGAGTCGGGCCAGACGGCGAGGGAGCGACCCCCTGGTCCGAACCGGATGCCGGTTCGAGCCGTCCTGGCGATGTGTTTGATGAGCGCGGATTGCGCCGCACAAGTCTAACCGCAGCGGGCGAGCGCCCACAACCGGGCGTGTCGGTTCGTGACGACGCCCGGCGGATCAGTCGAGCAGGGCACTCCGGAGCGTGTCGAGCCCGATGCTGCCGAGCGCGAGCGCGCGGTGGTGGAACGCCTTCAGGTCGAAGGCGGCACCCTCGCGGGCCGCCACCTCGTCGCGGATCGACTCCCAGACGCGCTGCCCGACCTTGTACGACGGCGCCTGCCCGGGCCACCCGAAGTATCGGGCGACCTCGAACTGGACGAACTCGTCGGACATGTTCACGTTCTGCCGCATGAAGTCGAGCGCGTACTCCCACGTCCACGCCCCGCCGTCGGGGTTCGTCTTCTGCAGGTGGACGCCGATGTCGAGCACCACACGAGCCGCACGCATCCGCTGCCCGTCGAGCATGCCGAGCCGGTCGCCGTCGTCGTCCAGGAAGCCGAGCTGCTCCATGAGGCGCTCGGCGTAGAGCGCCCAGCCCTCGACGTGGCCCGAGGACCCGGCCAGTTGCCGCCGCCACGTGTTCAGCTCGCCCCGGTTGTAGACGCCCTGGCTGATCTGCAGGTGGTGACCGGGGACGCCCTCGTGGTAGACCGTCGTCTTCTCGCGCCAGGTGCCGAACTCGGTGACGCCCTGCGGCACGGACCACCACATGCGGCCGGCGCGCGAGAAGTCGTCGGACGGGCCGGTGTAGTAGATCCCACCCTCCTGCGTCGGCGCGATCCGGCACTCGAGGCGCTTGATCGGGTCGGCGATGTCGAAGTACCTGCCGTCCATCGCACGGATCGACTCGTCACTGGTCTCCTGCATCCACCGCTGCAGGGCGTCGGTGCCGTGCAGCACGCGGGCGGGGTCGGCGTCGAGGACCTCGATCGCCCGGGCGACGCTCGCGCCGGACTCGATGCGGTCGGCGATGCGCTCCTGCTCCGCACGCATCCGGGCGAGCTCCTCGATGCCCCACTGGTACGTCTCGTCGAGGTCGACGACCGCGCCCAGGAAGCGTCGGGAGTGCAGCTCGTACGCCTCGCGCCCGACGGCGTCCACGGGCGTCGCGAGCGGCATGAGCTCGTGCTCGAGGAACTGCCCGAACGACCGGTAGGCGGCCGCGGCGACCTCGGCCCCGCGGGCCAGCTCGACACGGAGCGCCTCGGGCACGGACCCGCCGTCGTCGAACGCGGCACCGTCGACGAGCTGTCGGAAGACACCGTCCTCGGCGCCGGTGCGGGTGGCCTGTTCGGCGATGAGCGCCACCTGGCGGCGCGCCGGCGTCACGTCCTCACGCGTGCCCTCGAGCAGGGTCTCGCGGATGCCCTCGATCGCGTCGGGGAGGGCGTGCAGACGGCTCGCGATGTCCTGCCAGTCGGACTCGGTCGCGGTCGGCATGAGGTCGAGGACGTCGCGCACCGACTGCGCCGGGCTGGCGATGACGTTGAGGTCGCGGAGGTGCAGCTTCCGGTCGAAGGACTCCTGCACGAGGTCCAGCTCGGCGCCGAGGTCCGTCTTCGTCACCCGGTCGACGGCGTCCACCGCGTCGGCAGCGTCCAGCGCGCGCTTCGCCGCACGCGCCGCGTCCGCGAGGGCCGCAGCACCGGCGGGCGACGTGTCGCCGTACTCCCCCGTCCGCCCCGGGACGCCGATGTACGTGGCGACGGTCGGGTCGAGGTCGACGAGGGTGTCACCCAGTCCTCGGCGACCCGGTCGACGGCGGAGGGCTGGCGGACGGGACGGTCATCGGTCATGTCCTCGACCCTATCCACGTCGGCGCACGACGTGGAACCCGTGGGACGGGAGGCGCGGTGTGGGCCCGCACCGTCCCTCCGGGCACGGCCGCCACGCCGTCGGCGCGTCGCGCCGGTACCGGCTGGTGGGGCCCAGCTCGCGGGCCGACAGGCGGTCGCGCGTCAGTGCGCCGCCGCCTCCCAGTTCGGGCCGACGCCGACGGACACGTCCAGCGGGACGCTGAGCTCGGCCGCACCGCCCATGCGGGTGCGGAGGATGTCCTCGACCCGCTCCTGCTCGCCGGGAGCGACCTCGAGGATGAGCTCGTCGTGCACCTGCAGGAGCAGGTGGGAGTCCAGCCCGCCGTCGCGGAGGTCGGCGGCCACGCCCAGCATCGCGATCTTCATGATGTCGGCCGCCGATCCCTGGATCGGCGCGTTCAGGGCGGCGCGCTCGGCGTTCTCGCGGAGGACGCGGTTCGGGCTCTTCAGGTCCGGGAACGGACGACGACGGCCGAAGATCGTCTCGGTGTAGCCGTCCTCGCGCGCCTGCTCGACGACGCCGCGCAGGTAGTCGCGGACCGAGCCGAACCGGGCGAAGTACTCGTTCATGAGCGTGCGCGCCTCGGACTGCTCGATGCGGAGCTGCTTCGACAGACCGAACGGGCTGAGGCCGTACGCGAGGCCGTAGGACATCGCCTTGACCTTCGTGCGCATCTCGGGCGTGACGTCGGCGGGTTCGACCGAGAACACCCGGGCGCCGACGAAACGGTGCAGGTCCTCGCCCTCGTTGAAGGCCTGGATCAGCCCCGGGTCACCGGACAGGTGCGCCATGATGCGCATCTCGATCTGCGAGTAGTCGGCGGTGATGAGCGTCGTGTAGGGCTCGGCGACGGCGAACGCCGAGCGCACGCGACGCCCGACCGCGGTCTTCACCGGGATGTTCTGCAGGTTCGGGTCGGTCGACGAGATCCGGCCGGTGCTGCTGCCGGTCTGCTCGTACCGGGTGTGGATGCGACCGTCGACGACCGCGGCGTCCAGCGTGTCGACGATCTGACGGAGCTTCGTGGCGTCACGGTGCTGCAGCAGCAGGCCGAGGAACGGGTGCGGGTGCTGCTCCTGCAGGTCGGTGAGGCTGGCGGCGTCGGTCGAGAACCCGGTCTTGGTCTTGCGGGTCTTCGGCATCGCGAGCTCGGTGAAGAGCACTTCCTGCAGCTGCTTGGGCGACCCGAGGTTCACCTCGTGCCCGATCTCGGCGAAGGCCTGCTGCGCGAGTTCGGCCGCGCGCTCCCCGAGGTCGTGCGAGAGCCCTGTGAGCACGGGACGGTCGATCGCGACGCCGGTGGTCTCCATGCCGGCGAGGACCGGCACGAGCGGGAGCTCGATGTCGTCGAGGACCCGCAGCGACGACTCGTCGAGGCGGGCACGCAGCGCCGTCGTGACCCGGAGCACGAACCACGCGTGCACGCCGACGTTCACCGGGTCGGTCTCGGGGACGAGCTGGTTCGGGTCGGCCGTCGGCAGCTCTTCGCCGAGCTCCTGGTAGACGAGGTCGGCGAGCGGCTGTCCCTGCTTGCCCGGCTGTGCGAGCCACCCGATAAGGCGGGCGTCCCCGGCGATGCCGTTCACCTCGAACCCGGCCGTGGCCAGCGCCTTGATCGCGGTCTTGGCGTCGTGGAAGTGCTTCGGGGCGTCGGACGCGAACCACGCCGAGAGCTGCTCGTAGTCCTTCGCGCCGCTGCCGCCGGGGACGAGGACCGCGTCGTCGTGCGTCGCGATGCCGATGGCGCTGAGGCGTCCGTCGATGACCTCGACGGCGACGCCGTAGCCGTTCGCCGCCTCGGCCGCGTTGCGACGCTCGAGCCAGTAGCCGAGTTCCTCGTCGATGAGGGTCTTGACCGACGGCGGCGTCGGCGCCCCGCTGTCGACCGACCCCGCGGGCTCGGTGGCGTCGGACGGCTCGCCGGTACCCGCGACCTTGAACACGCGGTCGAGCAACGTGCGGAACTGCAGCTTGGCGAAGAGCTCACGCACCGCGGTCTCGTCGAGGGGCCGCAGCGCGACGTCGGCCGGGCCCACGGGGAGCTCGACGTCGTTGACGAGACGGTTCAGCTTGCGGTTGCGGATCGCGCGGTCCCGCTGCTCGCGGAGGTTGTTGCCGACGACGCCCTTGATCTCGTCGGCGTGCTCGAGCACCCCGTCGAGCGAACCGTACTGGGTGATCCACTTGACGGCGGTCTTCTCGCCGACCTTGTCGATGCCGATGAGGTTGTCGCTGGTCTCCCCCACGAGCGCGGCGATGTCGGGGTACTGGTGCGGCTCGATGCCGTAGCGCTCGTAGACCTTGTCGCGGTCGTAGCGGGTGAGCTCGGAGACGCCGCGGACGGACGGGTACAGCAGCGTGACGTCGTCGTTCACGAGCTGGATGGAGTCGCGGTCGCCGGACACCACGTACACCTGGTAGCCCTGCTCGGCGCCCTGGCGGGCGAAGGTGGCGAGGATGTCGTCGGCCTCGTAGTCCTCCTTCGTCACGGTCGTGATGCCCATCGCCTCGAGCGCCTGCTGCAGCAGCGGGATCTGCCCCTTGAACTCGGCCGGGGTCTCGGAACGGGTGCCCTTGTAGTCCTCGTACTCGCGGGTGCGGAACGAGAACCGCGAGATGTCGAACGCGACCGCGAGGTGGGTCGGCTTCTCCCGCTGGAGCAGCATCAGCAGCATCGAGATGAAGCCGTGGATGGCGTTCGTGTGCTGCCCGTCGCGGTTCACGAAGCTGTCGACCGGCAGCGCGTAGAAGGCCCGGAAGGCGAGCGAGTGGCCGTCGATGACCATGAGGGTAGGCTTTGCGGAGTCCGACACCCGGACAGCCTACCGACGCCATCCGACACGGGAGTCCGCCAGCGTGACCGACGAAGCCACCTCCACGAAGGGCGTCGACGGACGGCTCGCCGAACGCGGCATGGGCGAGCTCGCCGAGAAGATGGGCATGGTCATCACGGAGCTCTCCGCCGAGCGCGCCGTGGGGACGATCCCGGTCGAGGGCAACCGGCAGCCGGTCGGGCTGCTGCACGGCGGCGCGTACGTCGTGCTCGCCGAGAGCCTCGGGTCGATGGCCGCGAACGTGCACGCCGGTCCCGGTCGGTACGCCGTCGGCATCGAGCTGAACGCCTCGCACTCCCGGAGCGCCACGAGCGGCCTGGTCACCGGCACCTGCACGGCGCTGCACCTGGGGAACACGCTCACCACGCACGAGATCGTCCTCACCGACGACCAGGGGCGGCGCTGCTCCACCGTGCGCATCACCAACATGATCCGCGAAGCCCGCTGATCCCGGCGGGCGTCACGAAGGAGTGACCCGTGCCCGCCACCGACTGGAGGATCGAACTGATCCTCGTCCCCGTCAGCGACGTCGACCGATCCCGCGCGTTCTACGAACGGATCGGCTTCTCGATCGACCACGACCAGCGCGTCTCCGACGAGCTCCGCTTCGTGCAGGCCACCCCGCCCGGGTCGGCCTGCTCCATCGCGTTCGGCGAGGGCATCATGTCGCCGGACGTCGTCCCGGGTTCGCTCAAGTCGATCCAGGTCGTCGTGCCGGACGCCGACGAGGCGCTCGCGCACCTGCAGGGGCTCGGCGTCGACGCGATCGGCGTGGACGAGCTGGCCTGGGGTCGCTTCGTCTTCTTCACCGACCCCGACCGGAACGCCTGGACCCTGCAGGAGCTGCCGTCGCGCGGGTGACGGGTCAGTCCTCGGGCGGCCGCTGCAGCAGCAGTCGTGCATCGCCGAACCCGAGGCGGCGGTAGAGCGTCTCGCCCTCGACGCTCGAGTGCACCGACGTCCGCTCGACACCGAGCTCGTCCGCGACGTCGAGCAATGCGGTCACGAGACGCTTCGCGACACCGGCGCCCCGCAGGTCGGGGTGGACGTAGACGGTCTGCACATCCGCGGTGAGCCGCCGTCCAGGGCGGTCCGGGGTCGGGGGCCGTGCGACGAGCCCGAGCCACGCCATGCCGACCACCCGCCCGTCGCGCTCAGCGACGACGCAGCGGTGGGTCTCGGGGTGGGCGGCGGCGAACGCCGACATCGCCTCGCGGTAATCGTCCGGGGTCGCGCCCGGCGTCGCACCGCCTTCGCCGACGCTCCACCGCCAGCGCAGGTCGGCCACCGCCGGCATGTCGTCGGGCCGGGAGGCACGGATCACCACGTCGTCCATCGCTCCACCCTGCCAGGTGGTCGGGTCCACCGCAGCAGACCACCGGGCCGCCGCACCCGGTCCGTCGACGGACGACGAGAGCGCCGCCTCCCCGAGGGGAGACGGCGCTCTCGTGCGAGCGACGGGGCGCTACTTCTTGGCGCTGAGCTGCTCGATGATCGCCTTGGCGACGTCGTGCATGGTCAGCCGACGGTCCATCGAGGCCTTCTGGATCCAACGGAACGCCTCGGGCTCGGTGAGGCCCATCTTCTCGTTGAGCAGGCCCTTGGCGCGGTCGACGAGCTTGCGGGTCTCGAAGCGCTCGACGAGGTCGGCGACCTCGGCCTCGAGCGTGATGATCTGCTGGTGCCGCGAGAGGGCGATCTCGATCGCGGGGAGCAGGTCGTTCGGCGTGAACGGCTTGACGACGTAGGCGAGGGCGCCGGCCTCGGTCGCACGCTCGACGAGGTCCTTCTGGCTGAACGCCGTGAGGAGGACCACGGGGGCGATGTGGTTCTTGGAGAGCTTCTCGGCGGCGGAGATGCCGTCGAGCTGCGGCATCTTGACGTCCATCACGACGAGGTCGGGACGGAGGTCGGTGGCGAGCTGCACGGCGGTCTCGCCGTCACCTGCTTCGCCGACGACGTCGAACCCGTTGTCGCGGAGGATCTCGACGATGTCGAGGCGGATGAGCGACTCGTCCTCGGCGACGACGACGCGACGGGGTGCTGTTGCAGTTGCTTCTGTGTCACTCACACGCAAGAGCCTACTAGACACCGGAACGCGCGTTCGTCAGGCGGCGCATGCCGCGTTGTACGAGTGGCGGGACGGTCGGACCAGGACTGTCCCGCACGCCGTGAGCCGCGTTGTACGAGTGGCGGGACTCGAACCCGCACGCCGTGAGGCAGAGCATTTTGAGTGCCCCGTGTCTACCGTTCCACCACACTCGCTGGCGGACATCAGGCTAGCAGGGCGCCCGCCCTCGGACGCGCACCCTCCGGCACCGTCGGGCTCGTCGCGAGGCGCAGCTCGAAGACCGCGCCACCGAGGTCCCCGTCGGGCCCGTGGACGAGCGACCCGCCGTGCGCGAGCGCGATGCCCCGGGCGATGGGGAGCCCGAGCCCCGCCCCACCGGAGCGGACGTCCCGGGCGTCCTCGAGCCGGACCAGCCGGTCGAAGACGCGCTCGCGGTCGGCTGCCGGGATGCCCGGGCCGTCGTCCTCGACCCGGAGCAGCGCGTCGTCCGGCCCCGCGCGGAGCGTCAGCCGGACGCTGCCCGTCCCACCGGTCGCCCGCGCGGCGTTGTCGACCAGGTTGCCGAGGACCTGCGCGAGCCGGTCCGGGTCCACGTCGGCGTCGACCGCGTGGTCCGGGACGTCGAGGTCGAGCTCCACCCCGGGGAGCCGGATCCGGAGCCGATCGGCCTCGGCACGCAGCCAGTCGACGAGGTCGGTGCGGCGTCGGTCGAGGGCGATGCCCCGGTCGAGGCGCGCCATCGTGAGCATGTCGTCGACGAGGCGTGCCGCGCGGTCGGCCTGCCGGACGACGTGCACGGCCAGGACCTCGTTCGTCGCGGGGTCGTCCGGTCCGTTCCGGACCAGGGTGTCCGCGGCCGCCCGGACGCCGGCGACGGGGGTGCGGAGCTCGTGGGCCGCGTCGGAGAGGAACGCGCGGACCCGTTCCTCGGCGGCGACCGCCTGCGCCTCGGCGCCCTCGACCGCGTCGAGCATCTCGTCGAGGGCGAGTGCGACCCGGCCGATCTCGGTGTCGGTGCGTGACGGGCGGAGCCGCCGTCCGCGGTCGCCCGCGGTGATGGAGCGGGCCGCCCGGGTCATCTCGTCGAGCGGCCGCAGGGAGCGGCGGACGACGAGCACGACCCCCACGACGGCGACCCCGAGGAACGCGGCCGACGCCCCGCCCATGACCCAACCGAGCTGTGTCAGGGTCTCCTGCACGTCGCGGGTCCCCGCGGTCAGGGTGATGCGGGTTCCGTCGGCGAGGTCGGAGCGGAGCGTGAGCACCCCGTCGTCCTCGTGCACCGACGACGACGTGATGGTGGCCCCGGCGGTGGCGGACGACGCCGTGCCGGAAGACCCCGAGCCGGACGACGCCGTGCCGTTCGACGCCGTGCCGTTCGACCGGCCGCTGCACGACTCCCTCGCCGGGGACCGCATCGAGCGGATCATGGGCATCGTCAACGGCACGACGAACTTCATCCTCGACCTGATGGACCGCGAGGGCGCGACCTTCGAGGACGCCCTCGCGACGGCCACCGAGCTCGGCTACGCCGAGGCCGACCCGACCGCGGACATCGAGGGCTACGACGCCGCGCAGAAGGCCGCGATCCTCGCCTCGCTCGCGTTCCACACCTCGGGTCCGCTCGCCGCCGTGCACCGGGAGGGCATCACCTCGGTGACGATCGAGCAGGTCCGCGCGGCGCGGAAAGGGCCGGCTA
>NZ_BACZ01000080.1 GCF_000333375.1 Curtobacterium sp. B18 | reverse complement strand
CCCCGAACATCTCGATGCGGATCGCGTGTTCCTCGTACATCGGGATGATCTCGAGGGTGTCGCCACGAACCCGGAAGGTGCCGCGCGCGAAGTCGACGTCGTTGCGCTGGTACTGCATCGAGACGAACTTGCGGACGAGCTGGTCGCGCGAGATCGTCTGGCCGACGTGGAGCGCGACCGAGGCGTTCATGTACTGTTCCGGCGTCCCGAGGCCGTAGATGCACGACACCGTCGACACCACGACGACGTCGCGCCGGCTGAGCAGGGAGTTGGTCGTCGAGTGTCGGAGCCGCTCGACCTCGGCGTTGACGGACGAGTCCTTCTCGATGAAGGTGTCGGTCTGCGGGACGTACGCCTCGGGCTGGTAATAGTCGTAGTACGAGACGAAGTACTCGACCGCGTTGTTCGGCAGCAGGCTCCGGAACTCGTTCGCGAGCTGTGCCGCGAGGGTCTTGTTGTGTGCGAGCACCAGCGTCGGGCGCTGCACCTGCTCGATGAGCCAGGCGGTCGTCGCCGACTTGCCGGTACCGGTCGCACCGAGCAGCACGACGTCCGTCTCACCGGCGTTGATGCGGCCGGCGAGCTCGGCGATCGCCGCGGGCTGGTCGCCGCTCGGCGAGTACTCGCTGATGACCTCGAACGGGCGGACCGCGCGCGTGGGCTCGATTGACACTGCCATGCCGACAACGCTAGTCGGCACCCCTGACACCGGAGCCGACTGCTCGCCGTCGGCGTATCGTCCAGGCCAGGCTGGCTCGAAGACCGCTGATAGGGATCCGGCATAGCCTCCGATCCGTTCAGCAACCCGAATCGCTCTCACTCCCCTGGAGAGGCCCCATGACGACGGCGACCCCCGCCGCACCGACGAAGGGCACCCCGTTCCGCGGACGCATCCGCGGACGAGTGCTCATCCTCCTCTGCTTCATGTACGCGATCTCGTACATCGACCGCACCAACATCTCGACCGCGCTCCCGCACATCACCGAGGACTTCGGCTTCAACGAGACGACCGCCGGACTCATCGTCTCGGCGTTCGCGCTCCCCTACGCACTGCTCCAGGTGTTCGGCGGAACGATCGCCGAGAAGTTCGGACCGCGGAAGGCCCTCTTCGTCATCACCGTCGTCTGGGGCGTCGCGACCCTGTGGACCGGTTTCTCGGTCGGGTTCTGGACCCTCTTCGCCGCCCGCGCGCTCCTCGGTCTCAGCGAGGCCGCCGCGTTCCCCGCCGCCACCCAGGCGATGAGCCGGTGGATCCCCCGCGACCGCAACGGCTTCGCGCAGGGCGTCGTGCACTCGGCCGCCCGCCTCGGCAACGCGCTCGCGCCGCTCCTGGTCGCGTGGGTGATCGGTGCGACCGGCAGCTGGCGGTGGGCGTTCTTCGCGACCGCCGTGCTGAGCATCGCGTGGGCCGTCGTCTGGTTCGTCTGGTTCCGCGACAAGCCCGAGGACACCGCCGGCATCCGGCAGGTCGAACTCGACGAGCTCCCGCCCGTCGAGACCCGCGCGACGCGCCCGCCCGTCCCGTGGCGCACGCTCGCGCGCCAGATCCTGCCGGTGACCTTCGTCGACTTCGGCTACGGCTGGGTGCTCTGGGTGTTCCTCACCTGGATCCCCACCTTCCTCAGCTCCACCTACGGTCTGCCGATCAGCCAGTTCGCACTCTTCACCACGCTCGTGCTGCTCGCCGGGGTCGTCGGCGACACCGTCGGCGGCATGCTCAGCGACCGCATCATCCACCGCGGCGGCGACAGCCGGAACGCCCGCAGGATCGTCCTCGTCACCGGACTCGGAGGCTCGCTCATCTGCCTCGTCCCGCTGGTCATCGGGCAGGGCCTCGTCGTCGCCACGATCTCGCTCGCGCTGTCGTTCTTCTTCCTCGAGCTCTGCAACGCCAACCTCTGGGCGATCCCGATGGACGTCGCGCCGCAGTGGTCCGGGACGGCCTCGGGGTTCATGAACACGGGGTTCGGCATCGCCGGCGTGATCTCGCCGATCGTCTTCGGGCGCTGATCGACGCCTCGGGGTGGCAACTCCCGGTCGCGCTGTCCTGCGCCTTCTTCGCCCGGCGGCGGTCGTGCCTGTTAATGAAGCCAAAGCGCTCACGATGACGGCGTGATCTCGCCGATCGTCTTCGGCGCGCTGATCGACGCCTCGGGGTGGCAGCTCCCGTTCGCGCTGTCCTGCGCCCTCCTCGCCGCGGCGGCGGTCGTCGCCTGGTACATGAAGCCGAAGCGCCTCACGATGACGGACGGCGTCCTCGAGATCGGCGTCCCGAAGGCCGAGCAGCACACCGCCTGACCGCCGCAGGGGCGGGCCCCCACCCCGCCCCGCCTGGTCCCGCCTTGCCTGGCCCGCCCTGGGCGGCCCCGCCCGCGCACGGTGCGCCGTCCGTCAACCCGTGCGACGTTGCACGCTCCGTGCGCCGCCACAACCCCGCACCCAGCGCTTAGCACCGCACGCGGTCACGAGACCCGCACGGTGCGGACGGGAGGCGCGGCGCCAGCCCGCCCCGTCCCTCCCGTCCGCCAGCACGCACGACGTGACGCGCGATGCCAGCCCGCCCCGTCCCTCCCGACCGCCACCACGCACGACGGGAGCCGCGGTGCCAGCCCGCCCCGCCCCTCCCGTCCGGCAAGCCGACCGGCCAGCGCACGGTGCGCCGTCCGTCAACCCGTGCGACGTTGCACGCTCCGTGCCCCGCCACAACCCCGCACCCAGCGCGCCGCACCGCACCCGGTCACGAGACCCGCACGGTGCGGACGGGAGGCACGGCGCCAGCCCGCCCCGTCCCTCCCGTCCGCCACCTGCACGGCGGGAGCCGCGGTGCCAGCCCGCCCCGCGCCTCCCGTCCGGCCGGCCGACCGGCCAGCGCACGGTGCGCCGACCGTCAACCCGTGCGACGTTCCACGCTCCGTGCGCCGCCACAACCCCGCACCCAGCGAGCAGCACCGCACCCGGTCAGGACGCCCGCACGGTGCGGACGGGAGGCACGGCGCCAGCCCGCCCCGTCCCTCCCGACCGCCACCCGCACGGCGGGAGGCGCGGTGCCAGCCCGCCCCGCGCCTCCCGTCCGGCCAGCGCACGGTGCGCCGACCGTCAATCCGTGCGACGTTCCACGCTCCGTGCGCCACTGCAACCCCGCACCCAGCAAGCACCACCGCACCACGCCGCGGACCCAGCACGGTGCGCACGCGCACCCGCCGCCCGCAACGCCGCCCGCAACACCGCCCGGCAGCGTCGCCGTCGAGGCCGCACTCAGCGGGTCGGACGCCTCCCGACGTCGTCCGTCTCCCCCACGAGCGCATCGTCCGGCTCCACCGGCTCCACCGGCTCCCCCGGCTCCCCCGGCTGGACGGCCGAGTCGGACGCACCCGACCCGCCAGCGGCCGGAACGCCCCCTCCGGTTCCGACCCCGCGCCGAGCACCCGCCTCCCGTCTCCGCGCCCGCGCCGCCCGCTGCGCACGCGACGCCTGCGACGGCCGCCCGGTCAGGGGCACGCTCAGCGGCGTCCACCGGAACAGCTCCGTGACGAGGACCGACAGCACGAGCACCAGCACGTACGTGACGAGCGTCAACCACGGCTTCGGGACGACCCGCTCGAGCACGCTGTCGCCGTAGAGCAGGATCCAGATCGCGAACGGGTGACTCAGGAAGATGCCGAACGACCGGTCCGAGCCGTAGTCGACCACGCGCGCGAGCGGGCTGCCGGGTCGACGCCGATCCGCCCACCGGGCGCCGATGGCGAGGAACCCGACGAACACGGCGCTGCTCCAGATCACCTGGATCGGCTGCAGCGGGGTGCCGGCGGCGTAGAGCGACTGTCCGAGGGCGACCTGCAGCGCCCAGACGCCGAGTGTGAGGGCACCGACGCCCGCGAAGCCCCAGAGGACGGCGCGGCGGTGCACCCGGATGAACCGGAGGAAGGCGTCGGCGTGGTCGGCGGCGATCGCCCCCGAGACGATGAAGAAGACGTACGAGAAGAAGAACTGCTTCTGGTAGCCCTGCATCCACGCGTCGCTGGCCGGGAAGTACTTGTACCCGGCGAAGACGACGAGCTGGACCACGAGCGTCACGACGAGGACGGCGACGTGGTGCCCGCGCGTCCGCCGCACGAAGCACGCGATCACGGGCAGCAGCAGGTACACCTGCATGGTCACGAGCAGGAAG
>NZ_BACZ01000081.1 GCF_000333375.1 Curtobacterium sp. B18 | reverse complement strand
CGCTGATCGTTCACGGTGACTCCCTTGTCGGCCGGTTCGATTCGAGTGGGCCTCATCGTCGAGGCCGCACCGTCAGCATAGGACGCGTTCCCCCGCGTTCCGTGAGCGTGCGGGGAACCGGTAGGCTCGTTGCTCGTGCACGCCATCGGAATCGACATCGGGGGCACCAAGATCGCGGGAGCGGTCGTCACGGAACTGGGCGAGATCCTCGCCGAGGACCGGGTGGCCACCAACGCTGCGGACCCGGACGCCATGCTCGACGACGTGGTCGCGATGGTCTCGCGACTGCGCGCCGCGAACGAGGTCGGCGCCGTCGGCGTCGCCGCACCGGGCTTCATCGACGCCTCGCAGTCGATCGTCTACTACACGCCGAACATCCGGTGGCGGAACGAGCCGCTGCGCCAGAAGCTCCAGCAGCGGATCGGCGACCTGCACATCACCGTCGACAACGACGCGAACGCCGCGGGCTGGGCCGAGTTCCGCTTCGGCGCCGGTCGGCTCGTGTCCGACATGACCATGCTGACGATCGGCACCGGTGTCGGCGGCGCGATCGTGACCGAGGACCGCCTCTTCCGCGGGGGCTTCGGCACCGGCGGCGAGATCGGCCACCTCCGCATCGTGCCGAACGGACTGCCCTGCGGCTGCGGTGCCCGCGGCTGCATCGAGCAGTACGGGTCCGGTCGTGCCCTGCAGCGCATGGCGAACGACGTCGCGGACGCCGGGGGCATCGGGTCCGCCCTGGCCGACGCCCGCGCGGCGAACGGCGGCGAGCTCGACGGGCACATCGTCGGCGACCTCATCCTGGCCGACGACCCCGGTGCCCTCGCGGCGCTGCGGCGGCTCGGTCGGCACCTGGGCGAGGCCTGCGCCTCGCTGTCCGCCGTGCTCGACCCGCAGCTCTTCGTGTTCGGCGGCGGCGTCGCCAGCGCGGGGGACCGGCTGCTCGACCCGATCAAGCAGGCGTACCTCAACAACCTGCCGGCCCGTGGGTACCACCCGGAGCCGGACTTCGTGATCGCCGAACTCGTCAACGACGCCGGTGTCGTCGGCGCGGCCGACCTCGCTCGGATCCACGCCCGCACGGCGTAGGGTCGCACCACCCCACCGTCTCGGAGTCGACGATGACCTACTGGCTGCTGAAGAACTTCCTGCTCGGGCCGCTCATCCTCACGCTCTTCCGGCCGTGGGTCGTCGGCCGTGAGCACGTCCCCACGACGGGGCCGGTGATCTTCGCGTCCAACCACGTCTCCTTCATCGACTCGGTGATCCTGCCGGCCGTGCTCGACCGTCGGCTGTCGTTCCTCGCGAAGAGCGACTACTTCACGGGGCGCGGGCTGAAGGGCTGGGCGACGAAGACGTTCTTCAACGCCATCGGGCAGCTGCCGATCGACCGCTCCGGCGGGAAGGCGTCCGAGGCCTCGCTCCGCACCGGCCTGCAGGTCCTCGCCCGCGGTGAGCAGCTCGGCATCTACCCCGAGGGCACCCGCAGCCCGGACGGCAAGCTGTACCGGGGCCGCACCGGCATCGCCCGGATGATCCTCGAGGGCCGCGTCACCGTCGTCCCCGTCGCGATGATCGGCACGCGCGAGGTGCAGCAGATCGGGCAGCGGTCCCGAAATTCAAGCGGGTCGGCGTCGTGTTCGGCAAGCCGCTCGACTTCTCGCGATTCGAAGGCTTCGAGGCCGACCGCTTTCATCCTCCGCAGCGTCACCGACGAGGTCATGCACGAGCTCGCCGGACTGAGCCGTCAGGAGTACGTCGACGTGTACGCGACGAGCGTCAAGGAGCGCGCGAGCACGGCACGTGAGCAGGTCCTCCGCGCCAAGGTCACACGGAATGGCCGGGGCACGTCGGCACGTTAGGATTCGATGGTTCCGGCAACCGCCCGGACGGCCATCCCTTCGAGAGGTACCACCCTTGTTCGAGTCGACCGACTTCGTCGCCCTGCAGGATCCGGACGTGATCGAGGGCCTCGACTACTGGCGGACGCTCCCGATCAAGCAGCAGCCCACCTGGCCGGACCAGGCCGCGGCCGAGGCGGCATCGGCCTACCTGCTCGACGTGCTCGTCCGCGGAGAGGACGCCGACGTCGAGCACCACCTCGCCACCCACCCGGTGTTCGCCGGTCTGCCGTCAGCGAGCGTGGACGCGGTCCTCGCCGGGTTGGCCGGCACGTTCTTCGAGAAGGCGGCGCGGCCGGACATCCCGCACATGCCGACGCTCCGGGACTTCCAGCGGCGCGAGGGGCTGGCCGCGGCCGAGTGGCTGCTCGGACGGTGGGCGGAACGGCCGTCGGGGGAACCGCCGGCGTACCCCGCTGTCCAGGAAGCGTGATCCGGTCGAGCGTACGGTCCCGCTCATGACTGACGAGCACGAAGGCCAGCGCCCGGAAGACGATGCCGCGCGGCTCGGACTCGTCGTCGTCGGCGAGGCGGCCGCGCTGCACTCGGGTGACGAGGCGGCCCTGGACGCGAGCGAGCAGAACATCCGCGACACCGTCGACGAGATGATCGACGAACCGTTGACCGACCGGCAGGAGCAGGTCGTCGAACGACTCGCGTCCGCCGGCGGCACCCTGACGGCGGGCCTCGGCGAGC
>NZ_BACZ01000082.1 GCF_000333375.1 Curtobacterium sp. B18 | reverse complement strand
CGGTGGCGGCGCGAAGCACCGCGGCGCCCCTGGGGTCCCGGCCGTCAGCGTCGCGGCGACGGGCTCCACCCCGAGGCGCAGCTCGAGGAGCTCGCGCTGCTGGACGAAGTACGACGGCGAGGCCCCGCGCCACCGGATGACGGTCGGCGCGAGGAGCTCCCACGAGCCGATGCCGAGCACCTGCGTGCCGACCCGTTGCCGGGGTTCGACGAGCCCGAGGGACTGCAGGACGCGGAGCGCCTCGCGGACGACCGACCGCGACACGCCGAACTCGCCGGCGACGAGCTCGGGGCGGACCACGGTGCCGGCGGCGAGCGTGCCGTCGACGATGCGCTGCCCGAGGGTCTCGAGCACGTGGGCGTGCAGTCCGCGGCCGGTCGGCATCGTTCCTCCATGCAGTACGCGGCACGCAGTGGACGTGACGCGCTCCCCATCGAATCGGCAGACTGCCCCGGAGGGCGGATGCCGCGCGGTGGATCGTCGTATAGTCTGATTAATCAGATTATTAGCGGTCGGCGTGCGAAGCACCCGCCGCACTCGACACGAAGGCGACGGAGCCGCACGGCAGCGGCTCCAGGAAGGGGCACCGATGCCTCACGCTCTCCCGGCCGATCCGGCCACGGCCCACGCGGTCGCGGCCCACGCGGTCACCGTCCTGGCGGCGGAACCAGCCGGCACCGAAGCGGTCGACCCGTCGGGGCCGGTCGCGCAGCTGATCATCGCGGCGGTCATCGGCATCGTCGTGATCATCGCCCTCATCACCTGGCTCAAGGTGCACCCGTTCATCGCGTTGACGATCGGTGCGCTCGGCGTCGGGATCGGCGCGGGACTCGCCCCGAACAAGGCCGTCACGAGCTTCGGCAACGGGTTCGGCGCCACGATGACGAGCGTCGGCATCCTCGTCGGCCTCGGCTCGATGTTCGGCAAGATGCTCGTCGACTCCGGCGCGGCGGACCGTGTCGTCGACACCCTCGTGCGCCGGTCGTCGAAGGCGGCGCTCCCGTGGACGATGGCCCTGATCGGAGCGCTCATCGGGTTGCCGATGTTCTTCGAGGTCGGCCTCGTCCTCCTCATCCCGATCATCGTGCTCGTGGCGAAGCGCAGCTCCGTCCCGATCATGAAGATCGCCGTGCCCGCACTCGTCGGTCTCTCGACGATGCACGCGTTCGTCCCGCCGCACCCCGGCCCGCTCGTCGCGATCTCGACGGTCGGCGCGAACCTCGGCACGACGCTCGCGTTCGGCATCGTGCTCGCGATCCCGGTCATCGTCCTCGCCGGTCCGGTCTTCGCGCGGTTCGCGGCGCGCTGGGTCGACATCCCCGCACCCGACATGTTCGGCACGCGTGGGTCGGCATCCGGCCCGGACGACCCCGCCTCCGGCGGACGGGAGGCGCGGCGCGGCCCCGCCACGCAGGACACCGCCTCCCTGCCCCACGGCAAGAGCGACTTCACCCGCGTCATCAGCGAGCCGCGCAGCCCGTCCTTCGCGGTCGCGCTCGTCGGCATCCTGCTTCCCGTCGTCCTGATGCTCGCGCAGGCGATCCGCGAAGCCACCGTCCCGGACGCCTCGGGCTCGTGGGTCAGCCTGCTCGACTTCCTCGGGTCGCCGATGATCGCCATCGGGATCGCCGCGGTCTACGCGATGGTCTTCTTCGCGATCGGCGGCGGCATGGACCGCTCGGCCGTGTCGAAGTCCCTCGAGAGCGCCCTGCCGCCGGTCGCGGGCGTCCTCCTCATCGTCGGTGCTGGCGGTGGCTTCAAGCAGGTCCTCATCGACACCGGCATCGGCGGGGTGATCGCCGACGCCGTGAAGGACTCCGGCATCTCGGTGCTGCTCGTCGCGTGGGTGGTGTCCGCGCTCGTGCGCGTCGCCACCGGATCCGCCACGGTCGCCACCGTCACGGCCGCGGGCATCATGGCGCCGATCGCGCACGACCTGTCCTCGCCGATGACCTCGCTGCTCGTGCTCGCGATCGGTGCCGGATCGGTGTTCCTGTCGCACGTGAACGACGCCGGGTTCTGGCTCGTGAAGGGGTACCTCAACACCACGGTGGGGCAGACCTTCAAGACCTGGACGATGCTCGAGTGCCTCATCTCGGTGTTCGGTCTGCTGGGCGTCCTGCTCGCGGGGGTGTTCATCCATTGAGCACCTTCACCGCACCCGACGCACGCGTCCTCGTCGTGATGGGCGTCTCCGGATCCGGCAAGTCGACCGTCGCCGCGATGGTCGCCGAACAGCTCGGGTGGGAGTTCGCCGAGGGCGACGCCATGCACCCGCAGGCGAACGTCGACAAGATGCACGCCGGGACCCCGCTCACCGACGAGGACCGCTGGCCGTGGCTCGACGTGATCGCGGCGTGGATCCGGTCACACCTCGACGAGGGGACCCCCGGCGTGGTGACCTGTTCGGCGCTCAAGCGCTCCTACCGCGACGTCCTCCGAGCGCCCGGTGTGGTGTTCGTGCACGTCGCCGGCGACGGGGCGCTCATCGAGGACCGGATGTCGAAGCGTTCCGGCCACTTCATGCCGACGTCGCTGCTGCAGTCGCAGCTCGCCACGCTCGAGGTCCCCGGTGACGACGAGGCGCACATCACCGTCGCGGCCGACCGCACCCCGGACGAGGAGAGCGCCGAGGTCATCGAGCGGCTGGGCATTCGTCGCTGACCGTGCGGGCGCACGTCCGGACCACGGTGTAGGCCGGGGGAATGCCGCACTTCGTCGTCCTCATCCACGGAGGCCCGGGCGAGGCGTCCCCCGAGGAGCTCGCCGCCCACGACCGGCACGCCTCGGAGCTCATCGACTCCGGCGTGCTCGTCGCGGCCTTCGCCTTCGGTCCTGCCGCCGAGTCGGTGCGGATCGACGGTGACGGCCCGTCGAGCGGTCCCGGGGTGACGGCCGCGCTCGACGGCATCGGGGTCATCGAGGCGCCGGACCTGGACGCCGCCGTCGCGATCGCCCGGCGGAACCCTGCCACCGAGCACGGCGGCTTCGTCGAGGTGCGCCCGGTGGCCGGTTCGTGGACGCGGGGCGGCGGAGCGACCGCAGGCTCCGCGCCCGGCGTGCCGACGCCCTGACCCCGACCGGCAGCTCTGGTGCCGCAGGGCCGCCGTGCTGCCGACCGGCTGCCGTGATGCCGCTCGTCGGCACCGACGACGAGTCCGTGCGGCGGTCGGTCAGGCCTCGGTGACGCGGCCGGCCTCGACCCGCCACTGCCGGTCGAGGCGGACGGTCTCGAGCATCCGGCGGTCGTGCGTGACGAGGAGCAGGGTGCCGTCGTACGAGTCGAGCGCCTGTTCGAGCTGCTCGATCGCGGCGAGGTCGAGGTGGTTGGTGGGTTCGTCGAGCACGAGGACGTTCACGCCGCGTGCCTGCAGCAGTGCGAGGCCGGCGCGGGTCCGCTCGCCGGGCGACAGCGCGTTCGCGGGACGACCGACGTGGTCCGCCTTGAGCCCGAACTTCGCGAGCAGGGTCCGGACGTCCGCCGTCGTGTACTCGGGCACGATCGCCTCGAACGCGTCGGCCAGGGGCTGCTCGCCCGTGAAGGCCGCGCGTGCCTGGTCGATCTCGCCGACCGCGACGCTGGACCCGAGGGACGCCGTGCCGGTCGTGGGCGCCTGCTTGCCGAGCAGTGCGCGGAGCAGCGTGGACTTGCCGGCGCCGTTCGGTCCGGTGATGCCGATGCGGTCACCGCCGTCGACCTGCAGCGAGACCGGCCCGAGCGTGAAGTCGCCCTGCACGAACGTCGCGTCGGACAGCGTGGCGACGACCGCCGAGGACCGGGGCGCGCTGCCGATCGTGAACTCCAGCTGCCACTCCTTGCGCGGCTCCTCGACCTCGTCCAGCCGGGCGATGCGGGACTCCATCTGACGGACCTTCTGCGCCTGCTTCTCGCTCGACTCGGAGGCAGCACGACGACGGATCTTGTCGTTGTCGGGGTTCTTGCGCATCGCGTTCCGGACGCCCTGGCTCGACCACTCGCGCTGTGTGCGGGCGCGGGAGACGAGGTCCGCCTTGGTGGACGCGAACTCCTCGTAGGCGTCGCGCTTGTGCTGGCGGGCGATCTCGCGTTCCTCGAGGTACGAGTCGTAGCCACCGCCGAAGAGCCGGTTCGAGGACTGCGCGAGGTCGAGCTCGAGGACGGCGGTCACCGAGCGCGCCAGGAACTCGCGGTCGTGGCTGACGAGGACGACCCCGCCTCGGAGGCCGCGCACGAAGCCCTCGAGCCGGTCGAGGCCGTCCAGGTCGAGGTCGTTCGTCGGCTCGTCGAGCAGCACGATGTCGAACCGCGAGAGCAGCAGGGCGGCGAG
>NZ_BACZ01000083.1 GCF_000333375.1 Curtobacterium sp. B18 | reverse complement strand
GACGGGGCACGAGCAGCAGGAACGACGCGGTGAGGACGGTCGCGAGCAGCATCAGGCCGAACCGGACCCCGCCGGCCCACCAGGCGTCCTCGCCGAGACCCGAGTAGGAGTCGTCGTAGAAGAACCAGTGGTGCAGGTCGAACTGCTTGAACTGCGGGATCCAGATCGCACACGCCACCGCCCACGCGACGAACACCGCCCCGGCCGCGATGCGGATCCGGACCACCGTGCGTCGCGGGGCCTCGTACCAGCGGTCGAAGAGCCCCCACTGCTTCACCTGCCAGCCGAGCAGGAAGAACGGCAGGAGGCTGATCGCCCGGGACAGCGACAGCGTGGAGTCGACGTTGTCGAAGTAGCCCACGCCGATGCTGAACACGACGGCCCAGAACAGCGGCCAGCGCAGCTGCGCGAGGTACGGGAGGATCAGCTTGAAGATCCCGAGCGCGAGCAGGAACCAGAGGGTCCAGGTCGGCTGGGTCGGGTTGAACTTCTTGCCGCCCTCGACCAGGGCCTGCACCACGGTCCAGATCGTCTGCATGATGATGTACGGCACGACGATGTCCGTGATCGTGCGCCGCATGCGCTTCGCGGTCGGGGTGTCCGCGGAGGAGAAGTACCCGCTGATGACGCCGAACGCCGGCATGTGGAACGCGTAGATGAAGGTGTACAGCGCGAGGGCGTGCTCGCTCGCCGCCGTCTGCCGTTGGATCGCGTGGCCGATCACCACGAGCGTGACCGCGAGGAACCGCGCCGTGTCCCACATCGGGATACGACGCTTCGCGCGGCCGGGCTCGAGCTCGGTCGCGGGCGCCGAGGGCGCTGGAGGCGCGGCTTCCGTCGTCATGCCCGGTCACGTTACCGGATCGTGACCTCCTCGGATCGGTACGGTTGACGGGACACCCCACCCCGTCCACGGAGGAAGCACATGGCATCTCGTCGCGCAGTCGTCACCGGAGCGAGCTCGGGCATCGGAGCCGCGACCGTCCGGCTGTTCCGCTCGCGCGGGTGGGACGTCCTCGCCGTCGCCCGGCGCGCCGAGAAGCTCGAGGCGCTCGCCGCGTCGACCGGTGCCGACGTCCTCGTCGCGGACGTCACGAGCGCGTCCGACGTCGAGGCAGTCGCGGCGCGCGTCGAGGAGCTCGGGGGAGCGGACGTGCTCGTGAACAACGCCGGCGGCGCCCTCGGGTCCGCATCGGTCGAGGAGTCCGACGTCGACGACTGGCGCGCGATGTTCGAGGTGAACGTCCTCGGGACGAAGCGGGTCGTCTCGGCCCTGCTCCCGCACCTCCGTCGCCGCGCGGTCGACGCCGGGAGCGCCGACATCGTCACGGTGACGAGCACCGCCGGGCACGTGGCGTACGAGAACGGCGGCGGCTACAACGCCGCGAAGTTCGCCGAGCACGCCCTCGTGGCAGCGCTCCGGCTCGAGCTGAACGGCGAGCCCATCCGGGTGGTCGAGATCGCGCCCGGGCTGGTGAAGACCGACGAGTTCGCGCTGACCCGGTTCCGCGGCGACGCCGAGAAGGCCGCCGCCGTCTACGAGGACGTCCCGGACCCGCTCGTGGCCGAGGACGTCGCCGAGGCGATCGTGCACGCGGTGGAACTGCCCCCGCACGTGAACCTCGACCTCGTGACGGTCCGGCCGGTGGCCCAGTCCGCCCAGCACAAGCTCGCGCGCGGCACGCTGACGCCCCGGGCCTGACCCGCACGCGCCCGGGCAGCACACGCGGGTCGCGGGCGCGGGGTCCGTGCCGGTACCGTTGTCGGATGCCGATCAGCAGCGAATCCGGGTCACCCGCCCAGGCTCCCTCGACCGTGACCGCGACGAGCGGGCCCGAGGTGCTCGGCTGGCTCGAGTTCGGTGACGCCGCACGCCTGCTCGCCAAGGACGTCCTGTCCTCCGGCTTCGAACCCGAGGTGGTCGTCGCGGTCGCCCGCGGTGGGCTCATCATCGCCGGTGCGGTCGCCTACGCGCTGGGCACCAAGGAGTGCGGCTCGATCAACGTCGAGTTCTACACCGACGTCGAGCAGCGCCTCGAGGAGCCGGTGATCCTGTCGCCCGCACTCGACGCCCCGAGCCTGTCCGGCAAGCGCGTCGTCGTCGTCGACGACGTCTCGGACTCCGGCCGCACCCTGCGCCTCGTCGTGGACATCATCCGGAACGCCGGGGCCGACGTCCGCAGCGCGTGCCTGTACTCGAAGCCCGGCACGGTGCTCGAACCGGACCACGTGTGGCGTCGGGTCGACGGCTGGATCACCTTCCCGTGGAGCGCCCTCGCCCCGGTGACGGCCGAGTCGTGAGCATCCACCTCGTCGGCGGCGGACCCTTCGCCGCCTCGGACGCCGCCGCGCCGTTCGTCGCCGAGGCCACGGCCCGGTCCGCAGCCGTCGGCCGCACCGTCCCGCGCATCGCCCTGCTCTCGGTCGCCGCGACGTCGGGTGCGAGCCCGTCCTCGACCGCCGACATCGCCGAGGTGCTCGGCGGCCCACGCACGGCCGAGGTCCTCGTGACCGAGATCGCCGGTGGCCAGGTGTTCGACACCACCGTCCTGAGCGACGTCGACGCCCTGGTGGTCGGCGGCGGGGTCACGCCGGACTACCTCGACGCCGTCGCCCCGCTCGTCGACCAGATCCGCCTGCTCGTCGCCGACGGCCTGCCGTACCTCGGCTACTCGGCCGGCGCGATGATCGCCGCCGACCGCGCCCTCGTGGGCGGCTGGCGCATCGGCGGGGTCGAGGTCTGCCCCGAGGAAGCGTCGGAGGGACTCGACGAGGTCGAGCTCCGCGAGGGCCTCGGACTCGTCGACCTGACCATCGATGTGCACGCCGTCCAGGCCGGCACGCTCGCCCGGCTCATCGCGAGCGCCGAGGCCGAGTTCGTCACCGCCGGGCTGGCGATCGACGAGGACACCACGCTCGTCGTCGGCGAGGGGGCGCTCGAGGTCCGCGGGACGGGCAGCGTCTGGCGCGTCGTCGCCGGCGAGGAATCGGTCGCCGTCGCCACGATGGGCGCCTAGCCGTGACGAACCCGAACCCGGACCGTCGCTTCGCCACGATGGGCGCCTAGCCCCGTGCAGCCCCGTCCGCTCGCCGACCTCGTCGACCCCGGCTGGGCCGAGGCCCTCGCCCCCGTCGAGGACGACGTCCACCGGATGGGCGACTGGCTCCGCGCCGAGACCGCCGCCGGCCGGCAGTACCTCCCCGCCGGCGAGCACGTCCTGCGCGCGTTCGCCGACCCGTTCGACGACGTGCGGGTGCTCGTCGTCGGCCAGGACCCGTACCCGACGCCCGGGCACCCGATCGGCCTGTCCTTCGCGGTCGACCCGCACGTGCGTCCGGTCCCGCGCAGCCTGGCCAACATCTACCGCGAACTCGAGGCCGACCTCGGTGTGATGCCGCCGCCGCACGGGGACCTCCGCGCGTGGTCGGCGCAGGGCGTCCTGCTGCTCAACCGCGTCCTGACCGTCGAGGCCGGCGCCGCGGGCAGCCACCGTGGCAAGGGCTGGGAGGCCGTCACCGACCAGGCGGTCCGTGCCCTCGTGGCCCGCGGGACGCCCCTCGTCGCGGTGCTGTGGGGTGCGCAGGCCGCATCGGTCCGACCGCTCCTCGGCGACACCCCCGTCGTCGCGTCGGCGCACCCGAGCCCGCTCAGCGCCTCGCGGGGCTTCTTCGGCAGTCGCCCCTTCTCGCAGGTGAACGAGCTCCTGGTCGCGCAGGGCGCCGCACCGGTCGACTGGACCCTGCCCGCCGAATAGGCTCGGACCCGTGCTCGAGGAGGAATACCAGCGACGGCGGGTCCTGCCGCGACACCTGCGTGCCCCGGTGCCGGCCGAGGCCGCGTTCACGTACACGATCCGTGCGGCCGAGCCGACGGACCTCCCCGACGTCCGCGAGATCCACACGCACTACGTCCGGAACTCCTCGGTCACCTTCGACCCGACGGCGTTCACGTTCGCGGCGTGGAAGCGCCGGTACGACGAGATCCGCCGCCGCGGGCTGCCGTTCCTCGTCGCCGAGAACCCCTCCGGGCAGGTGCTCGGGTACGCGCTCGTCGACCCGTGGAACCCCCGCGACCGTTCGAACCGGGTCGTCGAGGACTCGATCTACCTGGGTGCCGCGTCCGGCGGGAAGGGGCTCGGCCGGGCACTCATGGAGGCGCTGATCGACGAGTGACGTGCTGTCCACCGCGCTGTTCGACCGGCCGGCGTACCAGAACGTCATCAGCCACGGCATCGTGCTCGGTTCCGACGGCCAGAAGAT